>JAAUOU010000085.1 GCA_012034765.1 Pleurocapsaceae cyanobacterium CSU_1_1
AAAAAAAGCCCTGCTTGACAACAGGACTTAAAAAATCAACTTAAAAAATTAAAACGCTAATTAGAAAAAAACTTTAGCGAACCGTATCAGCTAGTTGATCTACACGAATTGGCTTAATCAAGTACATTTTGATTAGTTCTACACCATTAGAAACATAGTGAGGTAATTTACGCATTAGTTTAATAGGTGCAGGAGCATTAGAGCTGGCGATCGCACTTAGTTTCTCGTTGTTGGCAACACACTTTTCTAAACGTCGATAAAAATCAGGATGTTCGACATCCAACACTACAGGAAACACCCGACCAGCCGTGGCGTTGGTTTGTTTAATTACGTGCTTGTCGTATTCACGAGCATCTAAGCCTAAAGACTCGTAGAAGTGATAGCGCTGTACGTCATTAAGGTACATTGTGGCAAACACCGACAGCAAGAAAAAACGGCTCCACAGTCTTGCTTTGAGATCATTCAAAAACTGAGGCTGAGACTTCATGATCGCGTCGAAAAAGTCACCATGACGATTTTCATCTTGACACCAGTTTTCAAAAAAGCTGAAGATCGGATAAATTTCGTTTTCTGGGTGCTGTTGAAGGTGACGGAAAATGGTAATGTAACGCCAGTAACCAATTTTCTCGGAAAGGTAAGTCGCGTAGAAAATAAACTTGGGCTTAAAGAAAGTATATTTACGGCTTTTGGTCAGAAATCCTAAATCAAGGGAAAGGTTGAAGTCAGATAATGCCTTGTTCAAAAAACCTGCATGACGAGCTTCATCTCTTGCCATCAGCGTGAAGATTTCCGCCAAGAGGGGGCTTCTATCCTTTAAACGTCTGCCCAATTCCTTGTAGAGCAAAAATCCTGAAAATTCAGCAGTACAGGAACGCTCTAAAAATTCGATAAATACTTTGCGAGTTTCGCCACTAATGTTATCCCAAGACTTTTGGAACTGCTCATCTCTAACAAAATGATGGCGGTTATAGTCAACGCGAAACTCTTCTAAAATTGCTTGTAGTTCGTCTTCGTTGAGAGAGATGTCCATGTTCGCCATCTCTTCAAAATCGGTTGTATAAAAGCGAGGGGTGAGAATAGTTTCTTCCGCAGGAGATTTAACTCCAGGGCGCACTTCCTCAAACTGCGGTTTTTTAAGGCTGTCTACCATTGTTAATAATTAACTTTTTGCTATTAAAGTAATCTGTGACCCTAATTGCCATCATCAGAGGTTACTAGGTACTTATTCTCTAACAGTTGGAAAGTCTTTCAACATTTTGTTAACGAATGTTTACTACTACGTACTTTATAACGCTATAACGCCTGACCGATTTTAGGCTCATTACCTGCGATTAAACGCTGAATATTACTTTTGTGACGCACAATCACATAGACTCCTGCGATCGCAGCAAAGACAGAAAAAGCAGCAGGCTGATTTAATAATAACATCAAAATATTAACGGCGATCGCACCACCAATAGAACTAAGAGAAACAATGCGAGAAATGCCGAGAATAATTCCAAAACTAGCTAAAGTTCCTAACGCCACCAGAGGATTCATCACCAGCAAGACACCTAGAGTTGTCGCCACAGATTTTCCCCCTGTAAAGTTGAGCCAAATAGACTTGCTGTGTCCAATAATTGCCCCTAATGCTGCTCCCGTAATGATCCAAGAGTGCCAGCTAGCAGGAAGCAAATCTGGTAAATAGGCGTAAACTAAATTAACCACAGCTAGTGCTAGAGAGCCTTTGAGTAAATCAACTGCCAAGACGATGCTCGCAGCAGGTTTACCCAGAGTACGCAACACATTAGTTGCCCCTGTAGACCCTGAACCATGTTCACGGATATCGATTCCTTGAGCATAGCGACCTATCATATATCCTGTAGGAATCGACCCCAATAGGTAAGCGGTCAAAATCAGCAGGGTGCTAATGGCAAGACTAGAAATCATAATTTATTTAATTATTTGCTAGCGGGTTAAATATTAAATATTTAGCACCAGTTTAACGGCTTTTCGCCCTAAACAAAATATCTGCAATAATCAATACTTCTTAATCAATGTTTAATGTAGTAATTGTCTTAATGTTATCTTAATATTCATCGGAGGAACGGCGATCGCCTTTGGCTAAAAGCTTAACTGATGGGGTTTTGGGTCTTTTTAGGAACTGTCATCAATACGCCTATCTCAAAAACGAGTCAAGATACATCGAGTGTTGATGCCAATTGAATTGCCCAATTTTATCAAAAACAAGACATTCCCTACAAATATCTAGCATAATAAATCTGGCAAGATTTTCATTGCAAGCAGTTCATTTAAGTACGTAAAGTAATTGATAAAGGTTAAAAGAATGGAACAAATGGGGACTCATCTGGTCATAGACGCTTGGCAAGCACCGGCTGAATTACTCAACGATCCCGAAGCGATACGTGAAGCATTGATTGAAGCGATTACTATGGGGAAAGCAACTTTGATTGACATGTGCGTTCATCAATTCAGTCCTCATGGTGTTACCGCCACGGCTACTTTGGCAGAGTCCCATATTGCAATCCATACCTGGCCAGAGCATGGTTATTTTGCTGCTGACTTATTCTTTTGTGGCGCAGGTCAGCCAGAAATAGCAGCGAAGGTTTTACAAAGCGCGTTGAAAGCAAGACAAATTAAAGTCCAAGAACTTCAACGCGGTTTCATTCCAGCATCACTCAAGACAATTTCATCTAGGGGAGGCTAGTTCTTATGATTACCATGTCAGATGATTTAAAACACAAATCAGAATTGAGATGAGGAAATATAAAATTATCCTCTAATTAGTTGAGCTAGATGTGGTTAAGCAGGGATAATGGGTTTTTGAAGTTATCAAACTAGCCCTCCACAATATTTATCTAGCTCAATATGGCTAACATTTCTGCCGATTTTGTGATCAAGCTAGCTCTTATCCTTGTATTAAGCGTGCTACCGTCCTTAGTCTATTTGATCATATTTCAAAAAGCTAAGAAACGGTGGCAAGCAAGGTTAAGACGCGCTCAAAACTTAAACGCTTATCACTATAGCTATCGAGATCGACGAAATCGCGATTCTTATAGCTACAGTAATGATTCGTATTCTTTGCCAGATCGCCGTAGACCAGTAACAAAATATTTCATTGGCGACACTACCTGTATTAATAATGCTCATTCACCCTATATCCGCTGTGCCATCAATCCCGAAGGACCTTGTGATGAATGCGTACATTATGAAAAGCATCACAACTGTGAATAGTGGAGAAAATTGCTGGTTAATTGTTTTACCGTAACATCAAACTAATTTACAACAGAAAGCGATTACTCATCTCAACAAGATTAATGTCTGACTTCCTCGATCTCCAGCTTCTCATTAACGGTATAGCCGTTGGTAGTATTCTTGCCTTAGCTGCTATTGGTTTAACTCTTACCTACGGTATCCTCAAGCTTTCTAATTTCGCTCATGGTGACTTTATGACCTTGGGAGCTTATCTAACTTGGTTGGTCAATGATACCGAGTTGAATATTTGGCTATCTATGTTTATTGGTGCAGCAGGAACAATTGTTGCCATGTTAATTGCCGAATATTTGCTCTGGAAACCAATGCGCGATCGCCGTGCTAGCGATACTACTCTAATTATTATTTCTATTGGACTAGCTTTATTTTTACGCAACGGAATTTTGCTATTTTACGGCGGTAGTAATCAGCAATATCTGTTACCTGTAGTCCGTGCTTTGGAATTTGGGGATCTCCGAATCGCTTACTATCGAGTGATTGTGGTGGGATTAGCGATCGCCGCGATCGTTGTTCTTCATCTAATTTTGCAAATACTAAGATTGGTAAAGCGATGCGCGCCGTGGCGGACAATATTGAACTAGCGAGAGTTTCAGGAATCGATGTCGATCGCATTGTTTTATGGACATGGATTATTACAGGAACATTAACCGCCTTTGCTGGAGGCATGTATGGTTTAATTGCGGTAGTACGCCCTAATATGGGCTGGTTTCTGATTTTACCTATGTTTGCTGCGGTAATTTTAGGGGGAATTGGTAATGTCTATGGTGCGATCGCTGGAGCATTTATTATCGGTATTGCCCAAGAGTTAAGCGTTCCTTTGTTGGGTTCGGAATACAAGCTAGGAGTCGCCTTAGCAATTATGATTGTCATTCTTCTAGTCCGTCCTCAAGGACTCTTTAGAAGGTAATCTTGAAATTACTGAGATAGGTTTACCCATTACCCATTACCCATTACCCATTTAAGCTGTTTCTAGGCCAGCTAATGGCTCAGGAATACCTTCAGAAGGAGCTTCAAACTCTCCTGACAAAACGTATTCTAATCTTAACTTCAACCAAGTAGCCAACTGCTTATTAGTGGTCACAACTGCTGCGGAGGGTTGAGGAATTTTCGATTTTAGATCTGCCATTTCAGGTGCTTCGAGAAAAGCTGGCTGCTTAATAAACCAGAAATCAATTTCCTGGTTTCTCTCTTTATAGTTACGAATTCTTTCTTCTATTACCTCTTCAAAAGGTTCTTCTGCCAATAAAAACTTTTGGCTAGCAGCAACGTAATAGTATGTCGTCATGGTCGATTTCGGATATGATTCATGCAAGAGGTCTATGTTATTTTTATTCTTTCACAATCAGGATATAAGACGCTAGCAAAACATTTCAATAAATTAAGCTAGATAGTTGATCGAAAAAGGCTTGTATTTAGAGATCGAGGCTCAAGGAGAACGCTTATTATTTACGTCAGCTATCTAAAATTCAATCCTCTCAATCTTGCTTGATGAAAGAGTTTACGCCACAATAAACTCAAATATGAAGTTAAATTAATGAAGCTAAATACAAATATCGATTATCAGGCGATCGCCGAACAACTACAGAGAATTGAAACCACAAGCGATCGCGAGAGATTAACTAAATTATCTTTAGACTATTATCACTTCAGCCCAGTTCTTCAAGAGCAATTAGCAGATAAACGCGGAGATATAGCCGTGTTTCCGACTACAGAAGACGAAGTGCTGCAAATTGCCCAAGTATGTGTGCAAAACAGGATTCCTCTAACGGTTAGAGGTGCGGGAACGGGGAATTATGGTCAATGTATTCCCTTGCAGGGAGGAATGATTCTTGATACTGGCAAAATGAATCAGATTATTAGCCTCAAGCCAGGTATCGCCTGTGTGCAGCCAGGAGTTAAAATGGCAGCTTTTGATAAACAAGCTAGGAAAATTGGCTGGGAGTTGCGGATGGCTCCTTCTACCTATCGTAGTGCTAGCATCGGTGGCTTTATTGGTGGTGGTAGCGTGGGGATGGGTTCGATCAATTATGGACAAATTAGCGATCGCGGCAATCTCCAGCGGGTGCGTTTAGTAACCATGGAAGAGCAACCTAGAGTGATTGAACTACAAGGAGATGAAGTGCAAAATGTACTTCATGCTTATGGTACAACAGGCATTATTACAGAATTAGAAATTCCGCTTGCTCCTGCTTATCCTTGGCAAGAGGCGATCGTAGTTTTCGCTGATTTTATGACTGCTGCTAAGTTTGGACAGGCTCTTAGTGACAGCAACGGTATTGTTAAAAAGCTGGTAAGTATTCATGCCAATCCTATTCCACGCTACTTTACGGCACTGCAAAGCTATATACCAGAAGGAAAGCACGGCGCTCTATTAATGATTTCAGCATATGATTTTGCTGCCTTTGAGGATTTAGTTAAAGAGTACCAGGGAGAAATAACCTATAGTCAGCCAGGTTCAGCTATCAAAGGTAATAGCCTCCTAGAATTTACCTGGAATCATACAACTCTTCATGCTCGTAGCTGCGATCGCAATTTAACCTATCTACAAACCTTTTATTTCACCCTGGAAAGGCTAGAAAAACTCTATCAGCAATATCAACAAGAGGAAGGGGGAGATGAAATTATGATTCACCTAGAATTTTTGCGTGCAGGAGATAAAGCTATACCTGCGGGATTACAATTAATCCGCTACAGCACCGCAGCAAGACTGAAGGAAATTATTGCTGAACATGAATCCCAAGGTGCATTTATTGCTAACCCTCATGTCTATACTATTGAAGACGGTGGGAACAAACAAATCGATCCGCAAAAAGTAGCTTTCAAGCAAAAGGTAGATCCAAACGGCTTATTAAATCCTGGTAAGATGCGAGGTTATCAATAATTACGGCGTTGGTGATTTAATAAATCTTTTGCATGAGAGGATCTTAGACATAGTAGATATGGATAGTATTTTTTGAGTAGATGAAATACTGTTATATCTGTAGGATAGGGTTTGCTTTAATAATTGTGATGAATCGACAGAAAAACCAACTTAAGGGGAGAAGAAAATGGTTGAATGGCAAGTAAGAGGAGTTCGTGGAGCAACAACCGTAACTGAAAATACAGAGGCTGCGATGAGTGATGCAGTCCACGAGTTAATCGCTGAACTTGAAGCTCATAACTTGTTTCGACCAGAAGATATAGTTTGCGTTTTTTTTACCGTCACAGACGATCTTGATGCCATCTTTCCTGCTGCTGCTGCTAGAAAACGTCCTGGTTGGAATCATGTGCCACTAATCGATCTGCAACAAATGAATGTTAAAGGGAGTCTTAAACGCTGCATTAGAATCCTCATTCAGATCAATACTTCTGTTGACCAATCGGCAATTGTCCATCGTTATCTCCGCCAGGCACAAGTTTTACGTCCAGATTTGGATGTTCAAATGAGTTGATTTACTAAAAAAGCTTTAAGCTACAAGCTATAAGCCTTTGATCGTCGCCAAGCATTAAGCAATTTTCAATGAGCAACGTCTAGTTTTCAAGCAAGCATTTGCTAGTTAGCACATTAAGGTTGGGGGTTTGAAAAATACTGCACTGGTCAATTTTTGGCGATCGCTGGATGTTCTAAATTGGCGATCGCTTGCTGTATTTCAGGCTGGAACTGATTGAGCCAGTCATTCTGCTGGAGATATTCGGCGCTGAAAGCTGGACGATCTATAAGCCAAAGATCTATTTGATACTGTTGGATAAACTGTCGAAAATCTGCTGGATTTGGGCTATATTGAGCCTGAATTAAGTCCTGGGTACGCTGGCGAATTTGTTTGTAGTAATCCCAATGATAAGGAATGCTGTATTCTCTGGCGGTTAACACGCTACGTTGAGCAAAGCTGGGAATAAAATCTCCTGACTCACCCAGAGTAGCGATCGCAATATCTTTAGGTTGCTGTCGCAGAAATTGATAGAGTTCTGGTGTTTTTGCCGTCACATATCCTAATCGATGGGGATAGGCTTGAACAGCGTAGGTGGGATAGAGCAAGGCGCTAATTGCGATCGCCGTAATGATGAACTGGCGAGTCGGCGAATGAGGCGCAATTTGCTGTATTAGCTTGTGTATTAAGATCGTCAGAGTAATGCCTGAAAGTATAGCGATCGCTATTCGATTGGTATGTTGTGAATAACGACTAGGAAGATGGAGTCGAAATAACATTAAATGAGATAAGGCATACCAAATAAAAGAAGTAAGCACTATTTGCCAGATTATTTTCAATTTGGCGTTAATCTTATCTACTAAAGGAAATATATGAGCTAATTTGCTAATAAATGGCAGCAACAGACCAAAAGAACACATCAGAAAGTATTGCCATTCAAAAGGAAAGAAACCACTCTGTTTACCTACCAGCCAAAAATACCAGGGGTTATCGCTAAAAAACGCGCTTCTGCCTGCGGGATAAAATTCGGGAAGCTGTTTAGCTGTGGCTAAAGTGATTACTTCGCTAAATTCAGCAGTCTGAAGTTTATAGATACTGACGGTAAGGACAGCAGCAATTAATCCTGTTAGATATAAATATCTACCCTGTTTTTGAGTAATTAAGTTGAGGCACAGAATACCCGCCGAGATTAATACGACTTGAGGATAGAACAATCCTTGCAATACGATTAGCAGGATGCAGGGTAAGAGTTGTTGGCGTAAAAGATGGTAAATAAACCCTAAAAATAAGATATAGAAAAAAGATCTAGGAGTTCCCGAAACCAGATCGTCTAATAGCCAAAGATTTTGATTTAATAATAAACTGGCAAAGAAACCTGCCAAAGGCACAGGAAAGATTTCTAGAGTAACCAGAAAAAGATAGATACTCGTGCCAACTCCCACCAATAAAGGCAGGATCTTATTAAAGATTAATGGTTCAACTCCCAATCGGTTTGCTAGCCAATAAATAACTTTATATCCAGCAGGAGCAACTGAACTAAAATAATCAGCAATTAAGTCATCACGGAACAATTCGGAATCGTTTAATCGCTGTAGCCAAAAAACGTGCTGTCTGGCATCATCTTGAATTGTATAGTCATGTAGAGATAGCCCAAACCCCGACAGGCTAAACAATATACCCGTAATAATGCTAGCAGTCAGGCAAAACCTATATTGATTCAACACATTGACCAATTTTGAATAGCTAATGTAAATTACCCGTTATTGACTAAGAGCATTCAAGAACTTTTGTAAATTACCTAACAAACTCATTTTTTTCTTAGACGACTTCCCATCACTGTTTGCTGTTTGAGGATTAGTCAAGTCGATCATCAATCGCTCTAAATCTTCTCCCATTGGCTTAGTAGTTAATTCTGTGGCTAATTCATAACCAGAATCTCGCTCTAGCCAGATTTGCCAGGGGGAGGGATGACAACGCAAAATTGCCCCTTCTTCAAGGGGACGCAAATAATAACAGGAATAAATATTTTTAATAAAGCGATCGCGTAACTGTCTGGCAGCTAAACCAATCCCCACCACTGCTACATCTTCTAGTTGGGGAATCAAAAAAAGTACAGGGCGATCGCCTGCAAGCTGACTCAGTTTCTCGGCGCGTTCAACTTCTACCGCCGAAGGACAAGCCACAATAAAGATTTCATCTTCTTCGGCAATTTGGGTTTCAATTGAGGTAAAGCGACTACCCATATCCGTAACAGCAAAAGGCTGTTCACCCCAATTGCGTTTGGCAAGAGCAGATGCACCTGTATCGGGAAACATTACCTTTACCCGTGAACCAGTGGCGGCAAACAGTTGGGCAAACTCCAAGGCTAATGCCTCAGACTGCAAGGCAATTTCAGGCACGACTAACTCTACCTGAACTAGATTATAACCATCGGCGATCGCTGTTTGAGCAGCTTCTTTTGCCTGTTCTACTGCTGCGTCTAAAGTTTCGGGAAAAGTATTCATCAATAATTATGGGAAGAATTAATTTTATTTTAGCGATCGATGTTCTCTTTAATTGCTAAGTATTTTTACTTCTACCGTAATTTTAATTATGGCGATCGCCTAATCTTGAAACTCGATCTCCCAGAATAAGCTAATGGTAGACTATTCAAAGTATGTAACTATCTTTTGGAATAGGCGATCGCCATCTCTTTCAGTTGATGTTTGCGTTGCTCTATACCAGAAGTGATTGACATACCCAATTCCCGCAATATTTCTTCCCACCGATATACCCAGTCATGTTTCAGCAAAGAATTTACCACGTTATCAGTCTGGATCTGCTTTAAAAGTTCTGGCTGAGAATCGAGTTCGGCAATAATTTTGACAATGTTGTGTTCATCAAAGTCAATGGTAATTATGACATTATCCCAATCAAAATAATGTTTGAAAGCTACATTATCGGGTGAACAGCCAAGTAAAACACTTCCTGCTGCTGCTCCTTCAAAAAACGATAGCCAATTTCTCTTTGCCCATGAGTTTCTTGAAGCTGGTTTATTTTGGCATAATTAGCAATGAAGTAACGACTATTTTTAAGCAAATTAGCAATTAAAGTTCGATGTTCTTGGTGGCGATTGTTGCGCTGTTCAGCACCACCAATATAGTCATAATAGTAGAAAAATTTTTTTGTTCGGCTAATTCTAATAAAGCTTGATGAACTATCTCCGAACGTCTACCCAAAGTAACCAGATCGATTGAGCGATCGCTTCTTGCCAAATCTGGACAAAACTTGACTGCATTAACTCCAGGAGGAAGATAGATACAAGGACGATCAATAATTTTCTGAACATCATTTACTATTTCAGAATGACCGAGACAAATTAAATCGAAGTCTTGGAAAAATTCGATAAAATTTTTTAACCTTGGTAGATCTTTATGCCAAATTTCAATTAAATAGCATACAGAAAAATAGCATTTTTGTTGTCTATTTCTCAATAAATTGATTGAAGACAAATTTTGAGGGAAGTCTAAAATTGCCAAGAAAATATCATATTCTTGCTCTAAATAAGCAGGTTGAAGATATGGATTAACATGAGCTGTTATTTTAAAGTATTGAGTGCTATTTTTGACAATTTTTTTAATGAGTTTTCTTTTGAAACTATATGCTGGAGGTGCAATAACGTCAGTCAGATCGACTTCCTCAATAAGATCTTCGAATTCAAATAAACAAGAGTTGAAAATAAAATTTTCTATATTGCGCTGAGACCATACCAAAATCCGCGATTCTTGATGGCAAACATCATCTAGATTAAGCAGCATAGAATTTTTGAAGTCTATATATAAAAATATGACTTTGTTTAATAACAAATAATAAGTAATAAACTATATTTTATAGTAGCAATACCAAAATAATACTTATGCTTAGAATTTCCTCATTTATTAGTCGACGAAAATTTAATCATCTTTGTCTAGCCACAGTAAGTCTGGGTTTGGCGATCGCTATCAATAGCTGTGGGACAAGCCAATCTGGTGCAGGACAATATGAGGCAACGGCTAAAGCCACCTATACCTGGCGAGTGAGATACACCAATGCGCCAACAGACGACAAAAGAGGTCATTATGAAGAGTTCGAGTCAACTTCTTTAACTACCGTCAATGGACAAAAGCCAGAAGGAGCAGTAATGAAAGAAAATGAAAAAGACGTTTGGTGGCCTAAACTACCTCCTAAGCCTTCTGTTGATGAGATCGAATCTGGCAAAAAAAATTCTGCGGAGAAAATCGGCAAGCTCGAACTAGGACAAAATATAGAATACCGAGTTAAGTTTGACAAAGATGGTGAAAAATTAAACTTGCCTACCAATTACAATGTTTATCGACAGGTTAGCAAAAGCTATCCTGACATACCTTTGGACTTTACTATGGGTATTAACAATGGTTCGGTAACCAAAGCTACCCCTGTTACTAACTGAGGGTTAAAACTTAGCTCGACTTTATCCATTTTGAGAATGAAATAGCCCTGAAATTAGGGAGAGGGCAGCCTGATACATTAGCAACGAAAGCCCTAAAGGACGACGCGAAGCTAGTGCTTTAGCATAAACGATCGCCAAATAATTAATCATAAATATGGCAACCGTAAAACAGCATTACACAAATGTCTTAGCAGATGTTTATTCTTGGATGTTGGGTGGGTTCGATTTCGCCCTTGGCAAAAATGCTGAATTTTTTCAAACTCACAATATTAGCCCAAAAGGATCTACTCTAGCTATAGATCTTGGTGCTGGTTGTGGATTCCAATCGATTCCTTTAGCGAATCTAGGATTTTCCGTTACGGCTGTTGATTTAGACCAAAAATTACTTAATGAATTAAAAGCAAATGCTAGCAACTTAGATATTACAACTATCCAAGACGACCTAATTAATTTCGAGCAGTACGTCGATCGTAAAGCAGAATTAATTGTTTGTATGACAGATACTCTATTGCATTTGGAGTCTAAGGAAAAAGTGAGTACTCTATTGCAAAAGATTTATGTTTCCTTGGAAAGCAAGGGTAAATTTATCATTACTTTTCGCGATCTTGCTCAGGAGTTATCAGAACTCGATCGCTTTATACCGCTCAAAAGTGATAAACAGACAATATTTACTTGTTTTTTAGAATTTGAGCCTGATACCGTCAAGGTTCACGATCTGGTTTATCACAAAGATCGTAATGGCTGGAAATTAAACAAAAGCTTTTATCGTAAGCTACGGCTATCTCAACAATGGGTAGATCGACAACTTAAAGATGCAGGTTTTCATCAGATTGAATTTAAGGTTAATAATGGTTTGATCTGCGTTATCGCTACAAAATAAATTGGGGTTACAAAAAGCTTCCAAACAAAAACTGTTGCTTTGAGTTTGACCCCCTAAATAGACTAAAGTTAAAAATCGAGGTTTTATTTATTACCCACAGGAACTAGAGAGCGATCGCATGGCTGCTGTAACTACTGCCCCCAGAAATTTTAACTTCCCCCTCACTGCTGTTATTGGTCAGGAATCAATTAAGCTGGCTTTATTATTATCGGCAATCGATCCAGAATTAGGGGGAGTGGCGATCGCTGGTCGCCGCGGAACGGCTAAATCGGTTATGGCGCGGGCGATCTATAATCTTTTGCCACCGATTGAAATCATTAAGGGTTCTCTCTACAATTGTGACCCCAATCAGCCCCAAAATTGGGATGATGACACCGTAGTAAAGTATGGCAATACTGCGACAGAAGATATCCCGACGCAGATTGTGCCAGCTCCTTTTGTGCAGATACCTTTAGGAGTAACAGAAGATCGACTGTTAGGCTCAGTAGATGTGGAAGAATCGGTTAAGCGAGGTGAGCCAATATTTCAGCCAGGATTATTAGCCCAGGCGCATCGTGGAGTTTTATATATCGATGAGATTAATTTATTAGATGACCAGATTGCCAACCAATTATTAACGGTTTTAGCTGATGGACGTAACGTCATTGAGCGGGAAGGGATTAGCTTCCAGCATCCTTGTAAACCGATTCTGATTGCCACCTATAACCCCGAAGAAGGGGGATTGCGGGAGCATTTACTAGATCGCATTGCGATCGCTCTTTCCGCTGATAGCGTCTTATCCCTTGAACAACGAGTTGAAGCCGTTAATCAGGTTATTGATTTTACTAATTCCCCTAAAGACTTTATTGATGCTTATACAGAGGATATCGATAGTCTGAAGACTGATATCATTCTGGCGCGGGAATGGCTCAAGGAAGTCAAAATCAGCCACGATCAGATTATGTATTTAGTCCAAGAAGCAGTCAGAGGAACAGTTGAAGGACATCGCGCCGAACTGTTTGCTGTCAGAGTAGCGAAAGCCTGTGCTGCTTTAGACGGACGAGATAACGTGACTGCGGATGATTTACGTAAAGCAGTCGAGCTAGTAATTGTCCCCCGCGCCACCACTATCGAAGTCCCCCCAGAAGACGCGCCTCAGCCACCACCACCGCCACCACAGCAGCAGCCAGAGGACGAATCTAATCAAGATCAGGATGAAGACGAGCCAGAAAACGAACAGGAACAAGAGGAAGAACAGGAACAAGAGCCTCCCGCGATTCCCGATGAGTTCATCTTTGATATTGAAGGAGTGGTGTTAGACCCTGAAGTGTTAACCTTTGCTCAGACTATGCAGCGTCAAGGGAAATCAGGGGCGCGAAATTTAATTTTCTCTGATGATCGCGGGCGCTATATTAAGCCGATGATTCCTAAAGGCAAGGTCAAACGAATTGCGATCGATGCTACTTTGCGTAATGCTGCACCCTATCAAAAGGCACGACGGGAGCGTAACCCTGGCAGAAATGTCATTGTCGAACAGAGTGATCTACGTTCCAAACGCATGGCGCGCAAAGCTGGTTCATTAATTATCTTTGTGGTCGATGCTTCTGGTTCAATGGCATTAAACAGAATGCAGTCTGCTAAAGGTGCTGTAATGCGCTTGTTAACCGAAGCTTATGAAAATCGCGATCAAATCTCTTTAATTCCTTTTCGTGGCGAACGTGCTGAAGTCTTACTCCCTCCTACCCGTTCGATTACCATGGCAAAAGGCAGATTAGAATCTTTGCCCTGTGGTGGCGGTTCGCCCCTATCTCATGGTTTAACTCAGGCGGTCAACGTGGGTATTAATGCCCAAATGTCGGGAGATATCGGGCAGGTAGTAATCGTTGCCATTACCGATGGACGAGGCAATATTCCACTATCTCGTTCTTTAGGAGAAGTCCCCGAAGAAGGGGCAGAAAAACCCAATATCAAAGAAGAACTCTTGGATATTGCAGGTAAAGTGCGGGGGATGGGCATGAAATTACTAGTAATTGACACCGAAAGCCGTTTTGTGTCCACAGGTTTTGCCAAAGAACTAGCTAAACAGGCTGGCGGGACTTACTATCATCTACCCAAAGCTACGGATCGGGCGATCGCCGATATGGCAAGAGGCGCAATTTCGCAGATGTAATTAATGTTCAAGGTTCAAACCAGTTTTGGTAATATTTAATAGGTTTATCAGTCACGCCTATGACAATTCGACAACCCCGCTACCGCAAAGAGGAATTTGCTCGACGCGGCAATGAGATTTACGAGTCTCAGGTGCGATCGCAGTTCTTAACATGCAAGTAACTGATCGAGCGATCGCAGATAATAAACAAGAGCTATTAGTAGGAGATAAGTATGACCGCTCCTTATACTGGAGGATGTCAGTGCGGGCAAATTCGATACGAGATTCGTGCTGAACCTTTAACACTTTATGTTTGTCACTGCAAAGAATGCCAAAAGCAATCTTCTAGCGCATTTGGGATGTCAATGCCTGTTTCCCGCGATGCAGTTGTAATTCTTCAGGGACAGCCGAAACAATGGACGCGAGTTTCCGACAGCGGACGTGAAGTTATTTGCTTATTTTGTGAGGCGTGTGGGACAAGGTTATTTCATAACCCTACTCGAAACCCTAAAATTACCAACATTAAACCTGGAACATTAGACGATACAAGTTGGCTCAAGCCCATCGGCAACCTGTGGACTCAAAGTTCTCAAAAATGGGTTGTTCTAAGTGAACAGATGTTAAGTTACGGGGCGCAGCCTAGCGATTTTACCGATCTGTTTGAACGATTTCAAGTTGAGTAGAAATGTTAAAAGATGAAATCCTGAAGAATATAATCATTGCGCTCAAGTCGTAAGTAGACTTCTTGCACGAATCATCATGGACTAGCTTCGCATAAGGGAAAAGGAAAAATAAATGAATCTTTTATTCATGCAAGAGGTCTAGTCTAACAATCGCGCTGCTAATCACATATTGGCTTAATTTCAAATAACTTAGGCCATAGTTTTCCCGTTACCAATAACCGATCTGACTCTGGATCGTAAGCAATTCCGTTTAATACTGCATCTTGCGTAGTTAGGGATGCAGGGTCAATAATGCCTGAGAGGTCGATCCAGCCTGTCACGACTCCAGTTTCAGGATCAATGCGTGCAATGCGATCGCTCATCCAAATATTAGCCCAGATTTCGCCATTAACAAATTCTAATTCATTTAATTTATCAAGAGGACGCTCATTCTCTGTTACCTTAATCCGTTTGGTTTCTTTAAAAGTATCGGGATTAAGGAAATATAGAGTATTTGAGCCATCGCTCATGATCAATTGTTGGTGATTATGAGTTATTCCCCAACCTTGAGTTGGATAACTAAAGGTAGCAATCTGCTTTAATGTTTCTTTGTCATAAACTAAACCCTTTTTTGATACCCAAGTAAGTTGAATTAGCCGATCTTGCCACAAAGTCATTCCTTCGCCAAAATAGCGATCGTCTAATTTACTAATCTGTAGAACTTTGCCCGTCTCTAAATCGACTTTTCTAACTGATGATTTGCCTTCTAATCCAGTACTCTCGTATAGTTCACCCTGGTCAAAAATTAGACCTTGAGTAAAAGCATTTTGGTCGTGAGGATAAGTTTGCACAACTTCATAACTACAGGTTACAGGTTCTTGTGCTAAGGCAATGGGGGGTTGTCCAGCTTGTTGACAGCCAAATAAAGTTACTATTATAGTTAACCACAAGTTTTTATGAATCATCAAAAGCTCAATTTTTTGGCGGGTACTTGTTAAACTATTATCCACTACATAGTTGCGATCGCTTAGAATCTAGTCAAGTCAAAAAGCTTAGAGCTATTCTAATTAATTTTCGGGGGTAACATCTTCTACAGGACGAATGATGGTGTTGGTCTTATTTTGAGGTTGAAAAATTGCCTGTATACCCTCATCTAAAGTCTCTGCCATGACAATTTGGTTTTCATAGATCACAATTACCCTAGCCAAAGCAGGTAGACTATTTTCTTTCGCTTCAATGTAAAGCGGTTCGACATAAAGTAATGATTGTTCGATGGGAATAACTAGCAAATTACCCTGAATTGCTCGCGATCCTTCTCGATTCCACAGGGAGATTTGTTGAGAAATTACGGGATCTTGGTTGATTAAAGCTTCGATTTGATTAATTCCATAAATTAATTTTTGTTTGGGGAATTGATAGAGTAGTAGCTTCCCATACTCTGCACCATCAGATCTGGCTGCCAACCAAGCAATTAAGTTGGGACGATTAGAAGGGGTATAGGGATGGAGGAGAATAAATTCTTCTTGACTTTCAGTAGGTAACTTCATGATCAAGTAGTAGGGTTTTACCTCCTGGGGTTTTGCACCATAAATTTCTTTGGGAATTTGCCATTGATCCTCACGGTTATAGAATACCTGAGGATCTTGCATATGATAAGTAAGCAGTCTTTCGGACTGAATACTAAAAAAATCTTCGGGATAGCGAAGGTGTCGGCGCAGATCTACAGGCATGGTAGACAAGGGTTTGAATACCTGAGGGAAAACTTTGTTCCAAGTGCGAATCATTGGATCAGACTCATCAGCTATATAAAAATCTACTTTACCGTTATAGGCATCCACCACTACTTTGACTGAATTGCGGAGATAGTTAAAGTTGTTTTTACCTGGGTCAGAATAAGGATAGCGATCGCTGGTAGTATAGGCATCGATGATCCAATAAAGAGGATTTTGGTCGTTTGCGAAATTATCCGTTTTAGCTGATACTAAATAAGGATCTTGGTCGTAATTGAGAAAAGGTGCAATCTCTTTGATTCTTTGTTTAATGTTACGGCGAAACAGCAGCTTTGTATCTTGGGTAAAGTCTTGAGCAAACAGCATTTGCCAGTCTTTGAGGTATTGGGCAAACAATACTCGTCGCCAGTAATTACCAATTTTGATTCCTCCAGTACCGTCGTAAATGGTATAAACATTCTCTTCGCCACTAGGAAAATCTAGTTCTTTAACCCTAGTAGAAGTCATGATGTAGGGGTTGGTCAATTCACCAAAGTAGATACGGGGTTTGCCAATGGGAATACTGTTACGGATTATCTCATCGGAAACTGTTAGTGAACCTGTTTCTTGGTTTACTGTCCCCAGATCTTTAACGTAATAATAGGGCAACCCGCCTTCAGCAACTTTGTTGACGGGAGAAAGGGTAAAACCATAACCATGAGTATAAATTAAATGTTCGTTAACCCAGGTTTTGGCAATATCCTGGACTTGAGTATAGTCTAATTCCCTGGCGGAAATAATTACCTGTTGTTTCTCGGCATTATCAAGATTGGATTCTTTGCTTAATAAATAGCGATCGATATCCGCACCGTAAAATTCATAGTAGGGACGAATTTGCTGTAGCTGACGATTGGTTTGCAGAATAGGACGAGTATCCCATAAACGGATGTTTTTGATGGTTAAATCATTACGCTGAATATCGCCTGCGGTTAGTTTCCCTTGAGGATTAAAAGTCTTGGCTTCAATCTTATCTAGATTAAACCCTTGGCGAGTGAAGGCAATACTGCGCTCAATATAAGGTCTTTCCTTCGCCAATTCATTGGGTTGGACAATTAGACGCTGCACTGTGGCGCTGGCAATATTGCTGAGTGCTAAAACTGATAAATAAACTACAAAAGGGAAAATTAAGAAGATGATTTTTTTGCTTTTGTGCTTTTGAACATGAAGATTTTGATATCCTGTCAAGCCTTTATATAGTAACCAAATCCCACTAGCAATTGATACTATGCTCAACCATATTTCTAAAGGTAGCTGAACTTTGATATTGGTATAGCTTGCACCATATACCACGCCACGAAAACTATACAGTAGGTCAAAACGGTTCAACCAATGCTGACAAGCTAGGGCAAACATCACTGCTGCACCCAGACAAGAAATATGCCGTAGCTGGATCTTCGTAAAGCCTGGGAAGTGTCCTTGCGATAAACTATTTCCTGATAATAAATAACCTAAAATGCAGCTTAGTAAAGTGCAGCAGCACAAAGCGAATAGCCAAGATTCAATTAAATGCCAGAGAGGAAAGCGAAAGATATAGAAACCAATATCATAACCAAACTGCGGATCTGCAAGCTCAAACTCAGATGGATTAAAAAAGCGCAAAAATACAGTCCAGTTAGCTGCGGCAATTACACCAAAAACAATGCTGAGTAAAATTGCGATCGCTCGCAAACTAATTTTTGGTTTCCACAACAACAACCCAACTAGACTAATGACGACAATTAACTGGCGCAGATAGGTAACTATAAAGCCTGTCAGATTTTTTAGATTAAAACTATCTAAAGGCGGTTTAAAAGCTGTGGCAATTTGCGGTAAACGATAGCTAGTTTGCCAAATAGACAAGGCCAGATCAGTACAGTTAATCAGGATGTAGATAATTCCTACTGCTACGCAGATAGCAGCGGTTAACAAAAAAGGTAACTTTAACTGAGAAGAATAAGTTTTTTTCTCGGTAGAGGATCTAGCTACTTGTTTATTTTGAATAGCGCTAGTTATCTTTCTATCCAATAGCTGTTTCTGTTCGGGAGTTACCGACAAACCTGCGTCATGCCATTCATCCTTGGGTAACCACTGCCACTCCCAACGACTCGCCAACCATAGATTGACTCCCATAAATAGTCCTGAAACTAAAGTGGCGCTAAACCAGAGAATATATTGACTAGCACGTGTTACTAAAAATACTGAGAGATATTCTACCTCTTGAAACCAAAGTATTTCAGCAAATAACCTTGAGGAAAATTCAAAGATTAACCACAAGGCTGCAAAAATTGCGATCGTTTTCAAAAAAGATGGATGAAGCAGTTTCATAGCAGAAACAAATACCACCAGGGTAAAGACAAGGTTTCCTAATTTAATTATTTTCAGCCAGAGGTTTTTGCTTTTTTAAATAGGCAAAAACTGACTTATCCCCAATATCAGGATCGATTGCTTGCGTCATTTTTCTGACGGCAAAGATACTAAAGCCGATTGACCAAGCTCCCAATAAAGCTTGTTCCATTTCTATAGGCAGGATTTTGGTCATATGTCCCAATAGTAATAAAGGTACTAGCAAAGTCAAAATTTTGGTTTCTAAGCGATTAAAACAAAAAGCTTCTTTAAAATAAATTCCTGTTAGAGCAGCAAAGGTAAAACCTGTACCAAATAAAGTCAGAGGATGATCGTAGATATAGAGCGCCAATGGTTCAGGTTGAGATATGGCGATCGCTATAGTAGCCACTGTACCAATTAGCCAAAAAGCCTGTAATGCTCGATGTAATGGCTTTAAATAGATATGGATAAAATATAGGCTAACTCCTAAACCGATTGAAAAAACGGCAAACAAAGAAGTGATCGCAGGGTAAGCAGCTTTTCCTTGAGCAAAAAAAAGATTACTGGCGATCGCAAAACTGGCTGCCGCCATGACTAGCCCCCCACGATAAATAATTACTTCTAAGCGATCGCGTTTAGTAATGGTGTATTCACCAAATTGTCCTTGGTAAGTTTGAGGTTCTCGATCTAAAAGAGCAATCATATTTTTATTAATTTTTTTATTAATTGTTAATTGACTATCCGCCTTCTCAGCAAACTTTGTTCTATTAAGATTCTATTAAGTTTCGGCTATAAGCACTTCTTTTCATAACGAAAATGTTATCTTATATATCCGTTCCTTTACATTATATTTTTAGAAATAAAAGTCCATCATGAACAATAATCGCCAAGAAGTCTTAAAAAATGCTAAATCTAGTCATCGTGAAAGTATGCGCCGTAGTTTGAATGTAAGACTAGAAGCAGCTCGCGCTAACGGTAATGAGCGATTGGTAAAACAGCTAGAAGCTGAAGCTAAATATTTACATCTCTAATTTTTTGTCAAAAACCAAGATTTATCAAAGATCAGATATTTGTGATCAAAATTTTAGTTGAGGTTTAGCTGTGCTAAACCCTTTTTTGTTCTACAATCATGAACTTCTCTTAGCTGTTGAGTCTGATAATATTTCAGTATTCACTAAGGATTATTCTCTGCTATGATAATTAAGCCATAAATCAGGAGAGGTGGCAGAGTGGTCGAACGCGCTCGACTTGAAATCGAGTTTCTTGAAAGAGAACGTGGGTTCGAATCCCACCCTCTCCGCTTACTCACAAGCTCGTTCGCCTCAAGCCTTAACCGAAGGTCAATAACCAAAAGTAGCGTTGCTTTACTCAAAACTTACTCAAAAATGAATATAGCAAGGCTAGCTAGATAAGTAAACGGGGTA
>JAAUOU010000086.1 GCA_012034765.1 Pleurocapsaceae cyanobacterium CSU_1_1
CATAAACCAGAAACTCTTAATCAGCTATTGAAGAAGCTAAAAAGCCAATGTGGTAGTGGCGGTACGGTGAAAGATAATACTTTAGAAATTCAGGGTGACCACAAGCAAAAACTATTAGAGACACTAACTAAAATCGGCTATAAAGCCAAAATCAGCGGTGGTTAAAGGGAAAGATAGGGCGATGCTGTAAGGGCGATTGGCCAATCGCCCCTACGATCAATTTGGCAATTCTAACTACTTGCTCACAACAATTGATCTTATAGACTTGCTAATAACTGGGACTATTGCTCAACAATAAAGGGCTTCGCCCTAGCTATAAGCTGTAAGCTAATTAGAAGAGGTTTTAGACCGGAACCTAATTGCGACGCGAAGGACGCGACTTTAGGAGCTAATCCTTTAGGGCTAGTCCTTTAGGGCAGACCACCATTTGCGAAGCTTATCCTTTAGGAAACAAACTTTGGTGGGGGTATTAAACCCATTAGCTATAAGTTTAAAGCTGCTACGCAAGTAGTCAATTAAAAGCTTAGAGCTTAGAGCTTAGAGCTTAAAGCTTTTGATAAAAGCTTCAGTCATTTGATAAGCTTCATCATCAGTAAACTGTTCTGGGGGATGCTTCATAAAGTAAGCAGAAGGTGCTGTCAGCACGCCACCAATACCGCGATCTAAACCTAGCTTACAACAACGAATAGCATCAATGACCACACCTGCTGAATTGGGCGAATCTTCCACTGAAAGTCTCATTTCCAAATTCATTGGCACGTCGCCAAACAATTTACCTTCGATGCGAATAAATGCTACCTTATTATCTTTTTGCCAAGGAACATAATCACTAGGGCCAACATGAATATCTTCATCTTCTAGACGTTTGGCAATTACACCCTGCACTGCTTCAGTTTTCGATTCTTTCTTAGAATCTAGACGACTGCGATCGAGCATATTACGGAAATCAGTATTACCGCCAGTGTTCAACTGATACGTTCGTTCAACTTTAACCCCGCGTTTTTTGCACAAATCCACTAAAGTACGGTGACTAATGGTTGCACCAAACTGCGATTTAATATCATCACCAATAATCGGAATCCCGTGAAGTTTAAACTTTTCTGCCCATAATGTCTTACTAGCGATAAATACAGGAATACAGTTAACAAAAGCGACTCCTGCATCCAAGGCGCATTCCGCATAGAATTCGACGGCTTCTTGCGAACCTACAGGGAGGTAATTGACTAAAACCTCTGTCCCAGACTGTTTTAGACTGCTGACAATATCTGCTTTGGACTTTTCGGGGCGATCGCTAATGACAAAAGTATATTTTTCATCAGCATCTTTCATGTGGGCTGCCACACCATCTAATACTGCCCCCATTTGTACCGTTACTCCAGTTTGAGGCACGTTGTCACAGAAAACAGTTGTACAGTTGGGAGGAGCAAAAATTGCCTCGGCGACATCTTTGCCTACTTTGCGCTGGTCAATATCAAACGCAGCAACTACCTCAAGATCGTAAGGCTTGTAGCCCCCTAAATCCCAATGCATTAAGCCTATGGCATCTTCTGCCTGTTTATCTCGGTAGTATTCGATTCCTTGGATAAGAGAACTGGAACAGTTTCCTATACCGACAATTGCTACTTTTATACTCCCCACGATTTTACCTTCCTCCGTTATTGGACTACATTATAGGGAAATCTTACAGTCATTGTTTAAAGAATGGTAAACGAATGGTAATTAATTCCACCATAGTAGATGTTTTACTTGATAAAGCGACAATTGTACCCTATCAAACTGCCTATACCTTTTTAGCCGATGGCGAAAATGAATCTGGTAGCTGTACATATCAAAAGTTGGATCTTCAGGCACGAGCGATCGCCGTACAATTGCTGACTAAAGTTAAGCCAGGCGATCGCGCTTTGTTGGTTTATCCCTACAATGCTGGCATAGAGTTTATTGCTGCTTTTATGGGTTGTCTCTATGCTGGAGTTGTTGCTGTTACCGACTATCCCCGACAGCATATTAAATCCCTTAGCCAGTATCAAGATCGAATTGTTGATTGTCAAGCCTCAATTGTTTTAACTACCCACGAATTTGCCGATCGCGTCAAAGGGCAGTTAATAGCTCACCCCACCATGACGCTCAAACTGAAGAATCTATCCTGGATGGAGAGCGATCGGGTCGATCTTGGTTTAGCTGATTCCTGGCAGCCACCTAAAATTGAAGCTAATACCCTGGCTTTCTTGCAATATACCTCTGGCTCGACAGGACAACCTAAAGGGGTAATGGTGACTCATGGCAACGTGTTGCATAACTCCGAAGTCATCTATAAATCTTTTGGTCATCATGACCAAACCAAAATTTTGATGTGGTTACCCATGTTTCATGATATGGGCTTAATTGGCGGAGTGATGCAACCTCTATTTGCGGGATTACCTGCGGTATTAATGTCGCCGATCGCTTTGGCACAAAACCCTTTTCTTTGGCTACAGGCATTATCTAAATATCAGATAACTACCAGTGGCGGTCCAAATTTTGCTTACGATCTGCTCTGTCAAAAGATTACCGACGAGCAAAGAGCTAGTTTAGATCTAAGTCACTGGGAAGTGGCGTTTACAGGGGCAGAACCTGTACGGGCAGAAACCCTAGGCAAGTTTAGTCAGCTATATGAACCCTGCGGATTTAAAAAAGAAGCCTTCTACCCCTGTTATGGCATGGCTGAGGCAACGTTATTTATTACGGGGATCGATGCTGCTGAATATCCGACTATTGCCTATCTCGATCAAAAAGCTTTAACGGAAGACAAGGTGGTAGTTTTAACCTCAGAGCAGCCTAATGCCAAAGCAGTTGTTAGCTGTGGTCATACTTGGTTGGGAGACGAAGTAATTATCGTTAATCCTGAAACTAAAATTCAGTGTGAAGGCGATGGCGCATCCGCGCCGTCTACGAAACGCATTGGCGAAATTTGGGTAGCAGGGGCAGGTATTGGCAGAGGATATTATCAAAGGGAAGAACAAACCGAGGCTACTTTTCAGGCGACATTAGCCGATAATCCAAATAAGACTTATCTTCGTACTGGGGATCTGGGATTTATCAAAGATGGCGAACTATATATCACAGGGCGCATCAAAGACATGATGATTCTTTGGGGACGCAATCACTATCCCCAACACATCGAAGAAACAGTAGCAGACTGTCATCCTGCTCTGCGTCCCAATCATGGTGCAGCTTTTAGCGTTGATGTAGGAGGAGAAGAACAGTTAGTAATAGCTCATGAGATCAATCGTACTGATTTACGCACCCTCAATGCCGAGGAAGTTATTGGTGCAATTCGTTTAGCGGTAGGAGAACAGAATATGGCGAATGTCTTTGCGGTAGCCTTGCTCAAAACTGGCAGCATCCCCAAAACTTCTAGTGGTAAAATCCAAAGGAAAGCCTGTCAAACCATGTTCCTTGATGGTAGTTTAAATTCAATAGCCCAATGGCAGCAGTCCGAAATACCTGAGACTGATATTACCGATTTAGCGGGGCAATTTTTTAGTGACTAAATCTCGTCTAGTTTGAAAAGTTGAGATTTGAGACAGGGGTTAGTGATTAAAATTTAAACTAAATTAATAAACACAAAACTACAGGTTTCAATGTAAATGGGGTTTAATTGCTTGATAATGACTGAATCTTGCTAAATTAAACCCAAAAAATAAATATGAAAACAGATACTAATATTCGAGTCGTTACGCCTAATGATCTACCTGATCTGAAAGTAGTAATTGAAGCTAACGACTTGTTTCCGTCAGATATGCTGGATGAGATGATATCAGGCTATTTTAATCAAAAAAGTGAAAGTGAATATTGGTTCACTTATGAAGATAGTAAACCAGTGGCGATTGCTTACTGTGGGCTAGAGCGAATGACAGAGGGAACTTGGAACTTATACTTAATTGCCGTTCACCCTGACTACCAAGGGCAAGGACTTGGTACTTCTATGTTGCATTATATCGAGCAAATGTTAACAGCACGCGGAGAGAGAGTGATGCTTGTGGAGACTTCGAGTTTAGGAACTTTTGAAGGTACGCGAGAATTTTATCGTAAGTGCGGTTATGACGAAGAGGCTCGCATTCGCGAATTCTATCAAGCTGGAGAAGATAAAATTGTGTTTCGCAAATCTTTAACAGACAGAAAATAATATTTTTGGGGTAGGTGTAATTTAGCTTTTTTATTCATAATGAATTGGATATATTTGTTCATTCCAGATACTTTAAATTTACTGTGGTTAGCTTTAAGTTTATTTATTGCTGGAGTTATTGAAGCTTGTTTGTGGAAAACCAGCCCGTTTCAAGCCTTAAATATTCCGATTCAAACTAATTGGTTTGGGGCAAATAAAAAGTGGCGCGGATTAATCAGTTTACCGATCGCAATGGTAGCAAGTGTCTATTTATTAAATTTATTAGAAATATTAATCCCTGCTCTTTATCGGCAAGAAATATCATTTTCTAATCTCAATCTAATAGAGTTTGGTTTGTTAGTTGGTTTTATTTTTAATCTTGCCGAATTACCCAATTCCTTTATCAAACGTCGCTTGGATATTCCCCCTGGGGATGAAAATAACCAGCTATTTTATTTCATCGATCACATGGACTCTACCTACGGAGTACTAATTCTGTGGTACTTCTATTTTCACTTCCCCCTACACTTTATTGTGACAGGTTTAATTGTCACTCCTTTGTTATTTATGGGGGCAACAGAGTTGAGAAAAAAACTAGGATTGAAATAATTGTGACGCACAATCAATACTAAGCCTATTATATAGCTCCATTACCTGATCAATGGGCATACGCGATCGCACTTCTAAATCTAAACTAGAAGTGTGTCCCAGATTGAAATGTTGAGCTGCGGCACAGGCAATCATCGCTGCATTATCGGTACAGAATTTTAGCGGGGGGAAATATACTTGCAAATTATGTTTCTTTGCCGCCTGTTGTAAATGTTTTCTCAACCCACTATTTGCCGCTACTCCACCACCAATAGTAATGGTATCTAAACCATGATCGAGAGCGCATTTGACGCTACGTTTAGTTAACACCTTAGCGACAGTATATTGAAAGCTGGCTGCCACATCAGCAACAGGGATATCTCCTTCCGTCTGTAGTTGCTCTACCAGTCTCAAAACTGCTGTTTTTATCCCACTAAAACTATAGTCATAGGGATGATACCCCCCTTCAGGTAAGGAAATTCTGCCCTCTGGTAGCTGAAACGCCTTGGGGTTGCCCTGTTGTGCTAGGCGATCGATTATTGGCCCACCTGGATAACCTAAGTCCAGTAACCGTGCTACCTTATCAAAGGCTTCCCCTGCTGCGTCATCTCTGGTAGATCCAAGAAGTTTATATTCGCCATAATCTTTAACGTAAATACTGCTGGTATGTCCACCAGAAACTAGTAAACATAAAAAAGGCGGTTGTAATTCTGGTTGAGCCAAGTAAGAAGCATAAATATGTCCTTCTAGATGATGTACTCCCAAAAACGGCTTATTATGAATTATTGCTATAGTTTTTGCTGCTGCCATCCCGACTAATAAAGCCCCTACTAAACCTGGAGTACAAGTAACCGCGATCGCATCTATATTTTGCCAGGTTAAACCTGCTTCTGACATAGCGCGATCAATACAGGGATTAATTATTTCTAGGTGCTGCCTAGAGGCTAATTCGGGGACAACTCCACCATAAGTTTGATGCAGTTCGATCTGAGAAGAAACAATACTACTCAAAACTTGACGATTCTTTACGATTGCCACCGCTGTTTCGTCACAACTTGTTTCGATCGCTAAAATTGTTGCCATCTTGATAAATTTATCTATTAGTTAGCGTCTAGAATATATCTTGGCGCTTTTGTACAAACACCATAATTATCTGTCACAAAAGGAAACATATTCATGAGAAAATTGTTTGCTTTGATATTAGTATTTACGCTTTGGTTCGGTTTTGCACCCACAGCGAATGCTGATGATGTAGCTAATTTAACTCCCTGTGGAGAAAATCCTGCCTACATCCAAAAGCTAAAAATTTCCGCAACACTACAGACGATCCCAACTCTGGTCAAATTAGAGCCGAGCGTTATGCTGAAGCTCTTTGTGGCCCTGAAGGATACCCCCATTTAATCGTAGATGGTCGCTGGTCACACATGGGAGACTTTTTTATTCCTAGTGTTTTATTCTTATATATTGCTGGCTGGATTGGTTGGGCTGGTCGCTCATACATCATTGCAGTTAGAGATGAGAAGGATTCAGAAATGCAGGAGGTTGTGATTAACGTTCCCTTGGCTATCAGCAAAATGTTAGCTGCTGCTACATGGCCACTGCTTGCCTTTGGCGAATTTACTAGTGGCAAAATGTTTGCCGATGAATCAGAAATCACTGTTTCTCCACGCTAAATTACGTTCTTTATTGTTTCACAGGAGGATACTATGGGAGACTTACAAAAGTTTCTTTCTACTGCCCCAGTTTTAATTATGGCTCTGCTCACATTTACCGCAGGGCTTTAATTGAATTCAATCGTTTTTTTCCAGACCTATTATTCCACCCCTTAACTTAGAGTAAAATCTAACGCAATTAAAAGTTTTCTTAACTTAATAACGTGTTAATTTTCGGTAAAGGTGCTGATTATTTACACTTAATCATCTGCGATTAATTTGGTTGTTAGTCGCAGTTTTTATGTTTTATAGCAATTGAAATTTAGCTAGTGGACGTAGACATAAATAAAGCACCTATTCAAAAAGTTTGAAACCTTTGAACTAAAAGACTTTTGACTTTTGATTTGCCCTAAAGGACTAGCTCCTTACGTCGCGTCGCGAAGCTTATGCTAAAGCCCTAGTGGTAAATCTACCTTAGTTTCACCTCGATGAAATACTATGACTTCATGTCCCATTTCTACAAGCTGACGGACAACGTAAGGCCCAATAAAATTAGTACCGCCGATAACTAAAACTTTCATAACGATTTTTTTAGTTCAAAATTTTGTCAAGAATTAAATACGACGAAATCCACCTTCGGAATGAATAATTTGTCCTGTAATCCACTCAGCATCATCGCTAGCTAAAAACACAACCAATCTGGCTGCATCTTCTGGTTGACCAATTCTTCCCAAAGGAAATCGAGATAATAACTCTTGCTTAAGTCCTTCGCTCATCCAACCAGTGTCTGTTGGCCCTGGGTTAATAGCGTTTACTGTAATATTTTTGGTAGCTACTTCAGCAGCTAACGTAATAGTGAGTGCATCAACTGCGCCTTTTGTAGCTGCATAAGCAATTTCTCCTGACATTGCTCCTTGAAACTGTCCTGAAGTTAGATTGATAATCCTCCCTCCCGTTTTACCTGAATAGCGACGAGCAAATTCAACACTCAGAAGTGCAGTTGCTCGAAGATTTACAAAGTAGGTTTGATCTAAAATTCGAGCATCTAACTTTTCAAAACTGTCTTCAACTGAATAAGTTGCATTGTTAACCAGGATTGACAAATTACCCAATCTTGTTTCGGCTGTCTCCATAAGTTTTGCGGGTGCTTCTGAGTCTGAAAGATCAAGCTCAAATTTCTCTGCTTGGACTCCCAAAGCCTGTAACTCTTGCTGTAACTGCTCAGGCTCTGTCTTATCTACTCCCCAAGGCATAGCGCGATCGTACTTTTGCCAGTAGGTAAAGAAAATATTTGCTCCAGCTTCAGCTAAAGCACGGCAAATAGCTGTTCCAATACCCTGACGACGACTAACGCCCGTGACCAAAGCATTACGTCCATTTAGTTTATAGTTATTTTCAGCAATCATAATCATTTATTCTCAAACTAAATAGCGTTTATAAGATCTATAAATCAATCAACAATTTAGTAGTAAATTAACTAGACACAGGTGGCTTATCAACAATCTCGTCGATTAAGCCATAAGCTTTTGCTTCTTGTGCATTTAAGAAAAAATCTCTTTGAGTATCCTGTTCAATCAATTCTTGTGAGTGTCCAGTATTAACAGCCAGTATTCTATTAATTGCCCCTTTTTGGTAAGAAATTTCCTTAGCTGCTATTTCAATATCAATCGCTTTTCCCTCAAAATTCCCAGAAGGTTGCTGTATTTTAATTCGCGCATTAGGCAGCGCATACCTTTTACCCTTAGTTCCCGATGCCAGCAATATTGCTCCCATAGATTCCGCAGTGCCAACACAGACAGTACAAACATCAGAGCGAATTTGTTGCATTGTGTCGTATATAGCAAGTGCTACTGTTACTGAACTGCTCTAAGTTTGAAGTTGTTGAATTAAATCTCCTGCGTCAGAAACAGACCAATGTAATGTTCAGCGATCTTGCCATCTTGAATGAGATCGATCCGAATTACTGACATAGAAATAGTTTTCCTTGTTGGCGGAATCTCACAAAACGTTCCAGTATGTTCGCCTCGCGATCGCATATAAGTAACAACGCGATCGCTCTCCGCTATTTGTTGCAGAATTTCAATTTGAATATTGGAGAAAGCAGCAAAATTAGTCGAGGGCGGCGTTAATGTCTCGCGCATTGAAAGCAGTGTATGCTGCGCGTAACAATTCGATTTCTGATGCAGGTTGATTTAACATAAAAGATCTCAAATGGACTTCATATGATTTTGTAATGTCTGTGGTAATTGGTAATTAAGCCGATAATTCCATTCTTCTTTAGAGTCTTTGTGGTTAAGCAAGGAATTTAGTTCTTCTCTCGCTGCCATTTGAACCGAGCTTGTGTGATATGTTTGCTTATTAAAATTACTCGTTGGCTGTTCATAGATAAATAAGCCTGGACGAGTATTAATCTGTTTTAAATCTGGACTCATACCAGCAACAAAGGTGGTTGCATATTCATGCTGATGCTGCAATTGCAATTGTGTCCCCCCTTCTGCTGGGTTCAGCGTCCAAATTACTAATGACGGTTGGCTTGTAATCTCATCCTGCCAAGTACAGGCAAGACGTTTGGGCTTTTCTAGTTCCACTACTTCACAGTGAATGATGGTTTTTATACCTGGTAAGGAATTACTTTCAAACTTAAATTTATGCCCTAAACGTGGTTTGAAGTCATTCTTCATCATCCAGGCATTTAAGATACGGCAGTCGGTTAGAGCTTGCCAAACTTTTTCTGGTGGATGGGGATAAAAAACATTTAGCTTTATTTGCTCTTTCACGGATTATCCTCCAAATAGTTTCCAAGAACATCTAATTTTTCTTGCCAGAATTGTTCGTAATGATTTACCCAATTAGATACTTGCTTTAAAGGTTCTGGATTTAAACGATAAAATCGCTGTCGTCCTTTTTTTCTTTGAATGACAAGTCCCACTTCACACAACACGCTGAGATGTTGCGAAATGGCAGGAAGAGACATCGGAAATGGTTGAGCAATTTGCTTAACGGGTTGTTCTCCTTGACGTAATAAGTCGAGAATTGCCCGTCGAGTTGGATCGGCGATCGCCGCAAAGACATCAGCATTACCAGCAGTTCTACTCATATATACGTAATAGTTAAGTATTTGCTTAACTAAAAATATAATAGTTAAGTGTTTGCTTAAATGTCAAGCTTCATCTTCAAGTCTAATCATCAAAAAGCCGATGTGTTTTAATATTGAGTTATGGAGCAGTTAATTAAGTTAACCTGTGTAAAAAAACATATTCCATAACAGCAGCAACTTATAAACGGATGAACTTAGATTTTACTGACGCTTCTTCTTTAGCTACGATTGATCGTCAAATTGGCGAAATTGAGAAGAATATTACTCCTGCTCAATACGAAATAATACGTCAGGTTATCTACTGCACTGCGGATCTTGAATACCAGTCTTTGCTTAAATTTTCTTCTGGTGCATTAGCCAAAGGCGCAGCGGCACTGACGGCAGTTACGCCAATTATTGTGGATGTACCAGAAATTCAGGTCAGCATCGTTCCCAAGCTGCAAAAGACTTTTACTAATCCCGTCTACTGTTGTGCCACTACTAGCAGCAATATAGCAGAAGATAGTAGTAAGGCTTCTCATGGGCTAGAAATTTTGGGTCGCAAGTATCCTAAGAGTATGTTTGTTATTGGTCAAGATCAAACTTCCCTGTTGACGATGATCGATTTGCTCAAAAACAAAGTTATCGATCCTAGTTTAATCATCGCAACTCCGCCCATGTTTATTGACTTAGAAACTAAGCAAAAACTCAAAAACTTTGATATTCCCTTTATCTTTATTGATGGGCAAAAAGGTGGCGCTAACATCGCTGCGACGGTTATTAACAGCTTGATTAGACTGGCATGGCGAGCAAAGCAAAGAAGCTACTAATTATTCAATAAAAATTAGCGATCGCGCCTTTTAATTCGAGAATTGCTTTGGCGACGTACTCTGGGGGGAGTTTTTCCTCCTAATTGACGGCTAACTTCGAGAAATACATCTCTTTGAATATAGGGATATTGTCCAACCCAAAGATCTTTTTGGGGAAGATAAGCATCAGAAATTTTATTTATTTTACTCAGATCTAGCTCGTTGGACAACACTAATAATTCAGCCGTTTGTCCTGGTTTAATTCCTTTATGAATACGCTGTAGGGGAGCTTGAACCTCAACCTCAAAACCTGTTTCATCCCCCAAGACTAAGTTAATCCAGCGTTCTCGATTCTCAACAATTACTAATTCTCCCCGTTGATTAACCGTTTCTTCCTCACCGATTAATTCTTCTGTCAGGTAGACATCTAAAACTTTGCCCCGCCAAAAACCAGAATACTTAAAACGACGACTAGCCGAATTACGCAAGCTTGCCTGATAAACAGGACACCACAGCCAGTAAAGCGCGACAATGCCACCTAAAAGCAAAATTAAAGCCTCTGCTTGATTTCCAAACAGGGCATTTAAAATTAAAACTACAACTACCCCAATAAAAGAAATTAAAAGTCGATTCAATACATCAGACCACTTGCCCCAATAATAAGCATATTGTTTTCCAGTCGCAATGAGGGGAATTAACTGTTCTGTTTTTCCTTTGTTAAAGGCTTAAGCATTGGTAATTTATAGTTATCTTGATTCTAGGGAGATAAAAGTCGCAAGAGACGGAAAAAAGCTCTGACCAGTCCGATCAAAGTAGCTATATTTTAACCATAAAAAAACCATAAAAAAAACAGCTAATTGATTACTCAACTAGCTGCTAGTAAGACTAAAGAACAACTTAAAATCTTTCGACGCTACCCAAAAATACAGGTTCTACTCGAATAGCTAATACACTTTGAGGGCGAAGCACCATATATTCCCCCTGGATGTTTTTAATCGGCACATTCACAAAATCGGCAGAATCAGATTTGGTCATTAACTCTGTGCTATACCATTTTTGAAACTCTTGCACGGTACTAAATCGAACTTCTTCTCGATGACCGCCAGCAATCAAAAGATGAACTGCGTATTCGTCTGCTTTTCTCGGCATGGAAACTAGTTGATAACTGTAATATTTATAGTTCCCTTAAGCTCTTAAAAAACACCATTGAGTCAAGATTTATTTTGAATCGATTAAATCAGCGATCGCTAAACCACAAAAAAGGTTAGGTATTGCCTAACCCTAATCTAAATCAAACTAATTGCTTGCTAATTTATTTAGCTGAGAGACTCTAAATAATCTCTAATTAAATTTCTACGTCGTGGTTGGCGTAATTTCTGCAAGGCTTTTGCCTCGATTTGTCTGACTCGTTCGCGAGATAATTCTAAACAACGACCAATTTCCGCTAAAGAAAAGGGTTTTTCGCCCCCAAATCCAAACCGCATTTGGATTACTTCGCGTTCTCGGCTAGTTAATTCTGATAGAAGATAATGTAGATCTTTTTGTAAAGATTCCCTCATCAGAGTTTCTTCTGGAGAAGCACTTTCTGTTTCGAGTAAGTCTCCCAACTCAGTATCTTTTTCTTTACCTACCTTAATCTCTAAGGAAACTGAACGAGGTACACGCAATAGGACTTCGCGGATTTGTGCTGCTGTCATATCCAACTCTTTAGCCAAATCTTCAATTTTAGGAGTGCGTCCTTTTTCCTGAGAAATTTTGCGTTGAGCTTTTTTAATCTTGTTGAGCTTTTCCGTGATGTGGACAGGGAGGCGAATAGTTCGGCTTTGAGTGCGATCGCTCTGGTGATACCTTGACGAATCCACCAGTAGGCATAGGTACTAAAACGATAGCCTTTAGTGGGGTCAAACTTCTCCACTGCTCTTTCTAAACCCAGAGTTCCTTCTTGAATAAGGTCGAGCAATTCTAAACCACGATTTTGATACTTTTTAGCCACAGAAACAACTAGGCGTAGATTCGCCTTAATCATGTGTTCCTTAGCGTGAATACCATTCTTTTGAATTTTATCTAATTCCTTGATATCACAGTTGATTACTTCTGCCCAAGCTTGTTTCCCTACCGCTAATTTTTCTTTGAGGACAGAAATTTCCATCCCTACCGTCATTGCCCATCTTTTAATTGAAGGACGATGACTAAGCTGAGTTACTAAGCGATCGTGGACATCTACTAACTGAATAAATTCTTGTAAAACAGCATTGCCTGCCTCAGCAGCCTTAGCTCGTTCTTCTATAATATTAATATGGCGTTGCACTTTTTGAGCTTCAGAAACTTCTTCATCTCGCTCTAACAGAGGAACTCTGCCAATTTCTTGAAGGTATAGTCTAACTAAATCAGTAGTAGTACGACTGCCTCGACGAGCGATCACATCAGGATCGGCACTATCTAAATCTAGTTCAACAAGTTCTTCGCTAAATTTATCAGGACTATCTTTATCTAGATCGATGTCAGCGTCCAAATTTAGATCGATGTCGGGAGAAGTGTTGTTTTCGTCGGTTTCAATGTACGAAGAATTAGCAAGCATAGGGATCATTAGTAATGACGACTCAAGTGAAGGTTGTTGATGTGACTTCCTCTTTAAATAGATTGCCCAATTCATTTTAAAAATGAACACAAACTGAAGTATTATTTGGCTGTTTTCAGTTGCTCGGCGCTCTTTTGCGTGATCTTACGGCTGATTAGCTGTTTTATCGATCACTTAAATATCAAGGAAGCTATTAAATATTGCTTATGGTGTGTGGAAGGATCTGCCTAGCTAAAAGTTCCCGTAATTACTAAAGTTTACATTTCTTTACATAATTCTTAATAAAATTGTCTGATTAAGTTGGTGAGATTAAAGCTTAAAAGGCTCTGTGAATAAGGAATGTAGCGCAGTTTTAAGTAAGTTTCTAGAAAAAGCTGAAAAAATAAAACCGCTGGTTAATTTGCGGTTTTAAGTCAGAAAATTTTGAGTTTATTGTCAGTAATTATACTGGCGTAATCTTAGGTTTTTGACGAGGATAAAGCTGGATTAAGGCTCTAACCTGTTCTGCATGGTAGGAACTACGAGTTAGGGGGCTAGAAACTACTTGTAAGAAGCCAATTGATTCAGCAAACTTTTGCCAAGCCTGGAACTGTTCTGGAATAATAAAATCTTTGACGCTTAAATGTTTTTGAGAAGGTTGAAGATATTGTCCAATGGTCAAAATATCGCAATCCACATCTCGCAAGTCTTGAATTACTGCTCGTACTTCCTCGTCAGTTTCGCTTAAGCCCACCATAATGCCAGATTTGGTGTATACCCAAGGAGCAATTTTGCGTGCCTGTTGTAACAGTTCCAGCGATCGCTGATAATTTCCTTGAGGGCGTACTCGTTGATAGAGTCGGGGGATAGTCTCGGTGTTGTGATTTAAGACATCAGGTTGAGCAGCCAAGATAATCTCTAAAGCAGACCAGTTGCCACATAAATCGGGAATTAATAGTTCAATGGTAGTTTGGGGAGATACCTTTCTCACTGACTCAATACAGCGCACAAACTGCGATGCACCCCCATCAGGTAAATCATCTCGATTAACAGAGGTAATTACTACATGATTGAGCTTAAGACGGCGCACTGCCTCAGCTAACTGTAATGGCTCAAAAGGATCTAGAGCCTGGGGTTTTTTCTCAAAATCGATATCACAATAGGGACAAGCGCGAGTACAGGCAGGACCCATAATCAGAAAAGTCGCTGTGCCAACGCTAAAACATTCGCCAATATTGGGGCATGATGCCTCTTCACAGACAGTATTTAAGGACAAGTCCCGCAGGATTTCTTTGACGCTGCCAACTCTTTCTAATTGAGGTGCTTTAACTCTTAACCAGTCTGGTTTTGCTATCACTCGCGATCGCTCCAGTTGCTATAACATTAATCATTTCTTATTTTATCTGTTTAATCAAACTAAATCGGCAAAAACTTCTTGCACTGCGGGATGAATAATTTGCCCTTGTTTAATATTTAATCCTTTGGCTAAAGCCTGATTTTGGGCTAAAGCTGCTATACCGTGATTTGCTAGCTGCAATACATAGGGTAAGGTACTGTTGTTTAAAGCTTGAGTAGCTGTCCAGGGAACAGCACCAGGCATATTGGGTACGCCAAAATGGACTACCCCCTCTTCTTCATAAGTTGGCTGAGTATGAGAGGTTGGACGCAAGGTTTCGATACAGCCACCTTGATCTACAGCCACGTCGATAATTACTGAGCCAGGGCGCATCTGAGCGACTAACTGACGAGATACTAAGGTAGGGGCTTTTTTGCCCACTACCAGCACTGCGCCAATTAATAAATCTGCATCTTTAACCGCCTGTTCTATTTGAGCAGTGGTACTGTAAAGTAACTCTACCCGTGACCCAAATAAGCTTTCTAGGTAACCGAGACGTTCGACGTTAATATCAATAATTTGGACTTTTGCCCCCATCCCCACGGCAATTTTCGCTGCTTCTGTACCCACAACGCCACCACCTAAGATGACTACCTTACCAGGACTTACTCCTGGTACACCTCCCAGCAACACTCCTCTACCGCCCTGCTGCTTTTCTAAATATCTAGCGCCGAACTGGACGGATAAACGTCCTGCAATAATACTCATGGGAGTTAGCAGGGGCAACATACCATTATCTAACTCTACAGTTTCATAGGCGATCGCCGTTGTGCCAGAATTAACTAAGGCTTTGGTTAAAGAGGGATCTGCTGCCAGATGAAGATAGGTAAACAGCAGTTGATCTGGTTGTAAATAGTGATATTCACTGCTTAAAGGTTCTTTGACCTTGACCACCATTTCTTTAGACCAAACTTCGGCAGCATCAGTAATAATCTTTGCTCCTGCTTGCTGATATTGGCGATCGCTAAAGCCCGAACCTTTGCCCGCATTGGTTTCGACAAACACCGTATGGTTTTTGGATAATGCTTGGACACTACTGGGGGTTAAGCCGACGCGAAATTCTTGGTCTTTAATTTCTTTAGGGACACCTATTTGCATTTCGTTTATTTAACTTTATTTAACTAAGTAATGCTTCAATACTCTACTAGTTAAGCAAAATCATCTGTGGTTGTGGTTACTATTGACCAATTTAAACAAATAATTTTGCTTGCTCAAACCTACTGCATTCGATCTATGGTGCGGTATTGAATAGCCTCAGCTAAATGATTACTTTGCAAATCGCGATCGCCTGCTAAATCAGCAATCGTGCGAGATACTTTCAACACCCGATCCATTGCTCTTGCAGATAATCCCAGCTTTCTAATTGCTCCTTCTAATAGATTACGGCTAGCATCATCTAAAATACAAAACTCTTTCAGGTGATGGGATCGCATTTCCGCATTACAGCTGATTCCTGGTTCACTCGCAAAACGTATTTCGGCAAGCTTACGGGCAGCGACAACTCTTTTTCTTACTATTGCTGAGTCTTCTCCTGTAGTTTGTCTGGTCATTTCTTCGGGCTTGAGACGGTTTGCTGCTACTTGCAGATCGATCCTGTCTATTAAAGGGCCAGATAGCTTCGCCCAGTAATTTTCGCGTTGGCGCGAGGAACAGGTGCAGTGCTGAATCGGATCGCCAAAATAACCACAAGGACAGGGATTAGTGCTGGCAACTAAGGTAAATTGAGCAGGAAAAATTACCGATTGACGGGTGCGAGAAATGGTCACCTGTCCATCTTCTAGAGGCTGGCGCAGATATTCTAAAACATTACGCTTAAATTCGGTGAGTTCGTCTAAAAAAAGTATGCCTTTATGAGCCAAGGATATTTCTCCAGGACGAGGATAACTACCACCTCCAACTAGCGATGGGCCTGAAGCCGAATGATGAGGACTACGAAACGGTCTTTCGGTAACTAGTTCACCACGATCTTTTAGTAGTCCTGCAACGGAATGTATTTGAGAAACTTCTAAAGCTTCATCGAAAGAAAGATTGGGTAAAATTCCTGGCAAACGTTGAGCTAGCATTGTTTTTCCGCTACCTGGAGGTCCAATCAAAATCAAGTTATGCCCCCCTGCTGCGGCGATTTCTAGGGCGCGTCGAGCCTGGATCTGTCCTTTTACGTCTTTGAGATTGGGAGTGTGAGCAAGGGATCGCTTTTTGGTTAAAGGATTTTCGGCAATCACAGGCTGATATTTATCTGGCTGGTTAAGAAAGTCGGCAACCTGCCCAATATTAGCAAATCCATAAACTTTGAGATCATTAACTACTGCTGCTTCTTGAGCATTCCCCAAGGGCAGAATAAGTCCTGCAATACCCATTTTTGAGGCCGCAGCAGCGATCGGTAAAACTCCTGAGACAGCTCTCAAGGTACCATCCAGGGAAACTTCGCCGTAAAATAGATAATCTCCTAATAATTGGGGATCGACTTGTTCTGAGGCAGCGAGAATGCCAACGCTGATCGGTAGATCAAAACAAGGGCCTTCTTTGCGCAGATCCGCAGGAGTTAAATTGATCACAATTTTCCTGACGGGAAAGACAAAGTTGGCATTTTTCAAGGCTGCTTTAACTCTTTCTCTCGATTCTTGAATTGCCACATCAGGCAAACCGACAACGATGATTTTGGGCAAACCACCCGAAACATCAACTTCTACTCCCACCTTGATAGCATCAATACCAGCGATCGCTGCACTCCAAACCCTTGCTAACATGAATTAACAATTTATTTTATTTATTCCAGCCTAGGTTGCCGATCAAGAATTGTCTAACCGCAATTTTACTAATCTTTTAATTTCCTTAGTTAATCTAATCATTAGCTTAGGTCAATTAAGCCGATACCCAAGAGTAGGGCTTAAACTAAAAGAGATTTCAAATAACTTCAATTCCAGCCCAGGTCTTGACGTATTTTGATTCAAGCAATAATTTTATTGGTACTGATACTTTAGATCTACTTTAGGGAACAATAAAATTAAACATAATCTCAGTTAAATTAGCAATATGAGAGCTTTATTGCGATCTAAACTTCTTTTTATGATTAAATTATTCATAAATCTCTATTATTTAGATTCTAACTATTAATTATTCAAGTTATCTGCATAGCAAAATGTTGATTGAAGATTAATTTTTCAGGTCAATCAGAACAATATGAATACCAATTATAATCAAACTCAAAAAATGGATTTAGAACAAATACACCATATATTAGTAATTGAAGATCCATCTTTTGTTAGAGAAATTGAGCTTGATGCTGCCACCTATTCTATTGGTCGTCATTCTAGTAATGATATTGTTCTTTCCTGTCAAAAAACTTCTCGCAATCATGCCACTGTACTCAGGAGAACAGACCTTAAAAGTAATCAATGTTCTTATTGGATTTTGGATGGAGATTTACAAGGGAATAGAAGTAGAAATGGTATTTATATTAATGGTAAGAAAGCTTTAGTTCATGAATTACAGTCAGGAGACATAGTCCATTTTAGTGCTGATGCCTCAGTAAGGTATAAAATCTCCACCGAGCCATTGCTGAATAATGCACCATTAGATGAAAATTTAGTACCTATTGCTCCTGTAGCTGCTCCTGCAATTGGGCGAGATACTTGGGTCAATAAAGAAACAGTTGTATCTTCAGAACAACAAACACCTCAAAAAATTGAAAGACCAATAGATGATTCTTTACAGCTTACATTAGCAGAATTAAGCCCTCAACCAATTATTGAGAGCGATCTTTATGGCAATATTACCTACATCAATTCTGCTGGAATAATTAACTTTCAAGATATTTATCATCGTAAATTAAATCATCCCCTCTTAGACAACTTGATTTCTCAATATCATCAGGGGCATAACAACATTATTAGCCGGGAAGTTACCATCAATCAAGAAACTTTTCAGCAAACAGCTTATTATCTACCAGAGAAAAGAGTAATTAGGAGTTATCTGACTAATATTAGTCAGCAAAAGATTGTCGAACAGGAATTACAGCAGGTTAAAACTTTTTATAGTCGTATTAGTGAGCAAATTTCCGAAGGAATCATTCTGGTTGAAGCTGCTACCAAACAGATTATTGAAGCAAATCATGCTACCAGCAAAATCTTAGGATATTCTGCTGCTGAATTATTACAGATGAATGTCTATCAATTAGTAGAACAATCAGAAAAGTTTGCTTTAGTAATTAAAAATATAATTGCCGAAAATAACAATTTTGAAGGAGAATACTCCCTACGGCATAAGAACAGTAATTTAATTCCTAGTCAAGTAAAATTAAGTATTGTAAAATTTGAATCAGAAGCAAGTATTTGTCTAATTATTCGCACTTTGGAGTCAAAAATGGCTGTGAATGCTGTCGAACAAGCCTCAACTGAATTATTCAAAAGAGAGTTATTTAATCAGCAGCTATTAACAGCGATCGCCAATGCAAAAAGAAGTCAAAAATTATTAGCTGTATTATTATGCAAACTAGATTTTCTTCCCGATATAAATGTAAGTATTGGGGAGAAAAACTACGAAAAATTACTATTAGCTTTAGAAAAAAGATTAGACACTTGTTTGCGCTCAGGAGATACGGTAATTCGTTGGCATGAAGATAAATTCGCTTTGTTGTTACCACAAGTCAGTGATATTGAAGAGGTAACTAAAATTACGCAACGAGTTAATCAATCAACCCATCAATCTTTTACTCTTGGCAAAACTAAAGCCTCGATCACTAGTGTTACAGGGATTGCCGTCTATCCCCAAGACGGAGCCGAGCCTGAAATTTTAATCGCTAATGCTCATACCGCTCTTGAACGAGCTAGCAACAATAAAATTGATTATCAGTTTTATGATGATGCGATGAACTCACAAGCACTAGTTGCTCTGGAGTTAGAAAGTCTATTGCAGCAGGCTTTAGAGCAAGAAGAATTTGAGCTTTACTATCAACCACAAATCAACATTAATAGTGGCAAAATGGAAGCTATAGAAGCCTTGCTGCGGTGGAAACATCCCGAATTAGGTTTAGTCGCACCAGGCAACTTTATGAGAATAGCTGAAAAAACTAAGCTCATTGTGCCAATTGGCGAATGGACAATTCGTACTGCTTGTCTACAAAATAAGCAATGGCAAACCCAAGCAATGCCTGTGTCAAAAATGATTGTTAGTCTTTCTTTAGTTCAATTTCAACAGTCAGATCTTGTGCAAACAATTGCTGAAATACTATCAGAAACAGATCTTGATGCTAGTTTGTTAGAGCTAGAAGTCAGTACTGCAACCTTAATGGATAACATCGACCACAGTCGACATCTAATTAATCAATTAAAGTGTTTAGGAGTCAAAATTGCTGTAGATGGATTTACCAGTGGCTTTTTAGCTCTAGACTATCTCAAACAAATTCCCCTCGACAGTCTAAAAATAGACCGTGCTTTAGTTCAGCAGCTTACCAATAGTCCTCAAGATTTAGCACTGGTCAACGCACTGATCGAAATAGGAAAGGGTTTCGATCTCAGGGTAGTTGCTGAAGGAGTAGAAACTCAAGAACAGCTAGAATTATTGCGCAGTTTAAACTGCCATTATATGCAGGGGTATTGGTTTGGTCGTCCTCTGGCTGCTAACGAAGCTGGAAAACTATTACAGCTTGATGATTCAGCAGAAGTCGTAGAAACAGAATCAGCAAAATTTGAGCGCGAATAAAGAATTAGGGAATTGGGGAATTGGGGAATTAGGGGATTGGTGATTAATTATCTCCCTACATCCCTACATGAGCAGTCTTGACTAAGAACCTTTCTTTAGATAGAACGATCGCAAATTAATAATGGTAAAAGTCAGGCAGGAATACAAATAATTGAGATTCCCATATGATCAAACCATTAGATAGCAACTAGATAAATATGAAAGTTGGTTCTCAATATCTGGGTAATAATGTACAAAAAGTTTGATGAGAAATAAACTGTTGTGTAACGCTACGATTAATCTTCGTAACTTATTCTTAGTAAGACTCTACGAATTGTGCTGTAGGAAGGAAGACGATTAACATTAAATAGCTGCTTT
>JAAUOU010000087.1 GCA_012034765.1 Pleurocapsaceae cyanobacterium CSU_1_1
AGCGAAAAGTCAGCTTCTAGCAAGACAAACAATCTTACTCATAATCAACCTCAGTACTGGGTAACTGGGGTCTTTTTTGGCAATGAGCAATGAAACAATGAGCAATGAACAATGAACAATGAACAATGAACAATGAGCAATGAACAATGAACAATGAACAATGAACAATGAACAATGAGATAATGCCCACCAGTTAATCACCAGTCAATAATTAATTGAAAATCCGTTGTAGCGATTCATGGATTGTTCAATACCTTGTTTTAAGCCTAATTCGATCGCTTTAACCGATATGTATAATATTTCTTCAATAGCTTTAAATTCTCCAGGAGCAAACTTGCCTAAAACATGACTAATGGTAGTATTTTGGTCATCAGCAGATTTACCAATTCCAATTCTTAGACGGGGAAACTCTTGACTGCCCAAATGAGCAATAATTGACTTCATGCCATTATGTCCTCCAGCTGAACCTGATAAACGCATTCGCAATCTGCCTACAGGTAGATCCATATCATCGTAAATCACAAGCACTGAACGAGGTTCAACTTTATACCAGTCTGTCACCGCTCTTACCGATTGCCCTGAGCGGTTCATGTAGGTAAGCGGTTTTAATAAACGAACTTTTTGTCCTCCTTGGGTAACTCCTTCAGCAAATAGCCCTTGAAAACGTTTATTTTCTTTCAAAGGCATTTGCCAAACTTTAGCTAGCTCATCGACTGCGGAGAAACCAATATTATGTCTAGTATTGTCGTATTTTGGTTCGGGATTACCTAAACCCACAATCAATTCAGGAATAATTAAAGCAGTCGAATCAGCAATCACAGGATGTTAAAAGGAGGTAAGCAGGGTAGATTGAGCTTTAGTTAGATTGAAATAAAGCCTCTAGATAAACTTTAGCGCAGGCGCGGTGGCTTTGATCTGGATCGATTGCCTGACTAGTGTTGTTTTGCAACAGAAATAAGGATAGAGCAGCAGCAAAGACACGATCTTGATCCCAATGGGGATGAGTTTCTAAGTAACTTTTTAAGGAAAAGTGCAGTTCTTCAGGGATATCAGCCAAAATACTTACGTTTGAGTTCATGGGTTGGTTAAAAGCTCCTAAAAATGAAAATATCGTTTGATCTTGTGTGATTAAACACCACGAATGACATCAAAAGCACACCGCAAAAGGTTTTAGCGATCGCTCTTGTTATCTCCCACAGTTAAAAACTAGCGATGGGCATCAACAGGTTTTTGATTTTAGATTACAGGGCTAATTTCTGATTTATAGGATTTAGCCTAATGAGATGTTTGTTGATTCATTGTCCTCTTAAAAGGGGGCAGTTTGTCAATGCTAAGAAAGATTAAGCTGCGTCTTAAATTTTTGCGATCGCCACGTAAAATGTATACTTATGCCTATTTTTTTGTTACGTTTCTTTGTAAAACTAGGTTGTGAAAAGATTAACTATCGGTAAAAATTCAAAATCCACCGCCCGATACTCAAGGCTTGATTACTGCGTCGTACCCTGTGGAAAAAGCTGGGTAATATGTGGAAAAACTGAAAATACATTGTGGAATTACGGGGAAATTAACAGGCTGAAACCGTTACTTAGAATAAGTTTTAATAATTTTTCCTTGACTTTTGAAAAAAAGTTCAAAGGTACTGATCATTGATCATTGATCATTGACTACTTAATTCTTCTGACCACCATTTGTTAGCTAGAGCAGTTATTTCTGCGAGTTCTGGTTCGGAAATTCGCTTAATATGGCTTAACACTAGGTTCATTCTACCCAAAGATTTTAGGCGATCGCGGTGGCGATTCAGAAAGTCCCAGTAGAAGAAGTTGAAGGGACAAGCTTGTTCTCCTGTGCGATCGCGATGGTTATATTTGCAGTTACCACAGTAGTCGCTCATCTTGTTGATGTAGTTAGCCGATGCAGCATAGGGTTTGGAGGCTAATAAACCGCCGTCAGCGAATTGTCCCATACCTAAGACGTTTGTTTGCATTACCCAGTCGTAAGCGTCAATAAATGCGCTGTGAAACCAGTTTTCTAACTCTTGAGGATTAACTCCCGCAATCAAAGCAAAATTGTTTAATACCATCAGTCGTTGAATATGATGACCATAGGCAGTTTCTTCCACCTGAGTCAGAGTTTCATGCAGACAGTTCATGTCGGTTTTGTTAGCGTCCCAATAGAATGCTGGTAAAGGTCGATGGTGTTTAAACCAGTTGCTCTCGGTGTATTCCTCATCCTGCAAGAAGTAAATCCCGTGCATATACTCACGCCAACCCATTACCTGACGAATAAAACCCTCAACGCTATTTAAGGGTAGCTCTTGCTCATGATAAGCTGTTTCAATCGCCTTGATTACCTCCATCGGTTCAAGTAATCCCAGATTGAGATAGGGAGAAATCAAACCATGCCACATCGTATACTCGCCTGTAATCATGGCATCTTGATAAGTCCCAAACTGGGGTAAACAATGCTCGACAAAATAGGCTAAAACCTCTTGCGCTTGCTTTCTAGTAACGCCCCAATTAAACGGCTCAAGTTTACCATAATCAGAAAATTGTTCTTGTTTGACCCATTTAAGTACCTCTTGAGTAATCTCGTCAGGTTCAAAAATCAAAGGTTTTGGAGTCTGCAAGTTTTTCTTTGGTGGTTTGCGGTTTTGTTGGTCGTAATTCCATTTGCCACCAAGAGGTTTTTGATCCTCCATCAGAATATTAAAACGCTTTCTTCCTGCTCGATAGAAATCTTCCATCAGCATTCTTTTGCGGGATTTTGCCCAAGTAACAAATTCCTCACCACTCCAAAGAAAATGGCGATCGCTAAGAAACGTTATTTCACAGTTTAAATTTATTAAATCCAGGCTTTGAATATGCTTGAGGAAAGGGCGATCGCAGGGAGTTGTAATCTGCAATTCCGTAATTTGATTATCCTTAATCCATTTAGTTAGAGGAGTTGCAAAATCTGTAGCAACTTCATAGGTAACCTGCCAATTATCAGCTTCTAACTCTTGAGCAAAATGGCGCATTGCTGACCAAACTAAGACTAACTTTTGCCGATGATAGGCACGTTGTCTACCATGGTTATTAGACTCAATCAAAATAACTGGCGATCGCTCTTTGTGATCTTGATTGTTTTGTAAGCTTGACTGCTGCGTTGTAAGGCGATCGCCTAAATCCAAATACCAATCATGGTTAATAATTAATTATTTTTAAAAACTAGCAAATCACGATGAAAATTATAGAAAACTTTAAAATGGCTACTTCTACTCTCGTCGCCAACAAAATGCGTAGTAGCCTGACAATGTTGGGGATTATCATTGGCAATGCTTCGGTAATTGCCATGGTGGGTGTCGGACAGGGGGCAAAAAATCTTGCTTCAGAACAGTTTGAGTCTCTAGGGCCGAACGTTCTCTTTATTGTTCCAGGTTCAGAAGAAGAACGACGCACCACGTTTAATCGACCTCAAACTTTGGTCTGGGAAGATGCGATCGCGATCGCCGAACAAGTACCGAGTATCAAAGAAGTTGCTCCTCAAATTAATGCTAACCAACTAATCACCTATCGTAATCGCAATGCCAACGAGCAGGTGGTGGGGACAACTCCAGAATATCTGACCACCCGCAGTTTCACTGTAGATCGAGGCAGATTTTTTAGCGATTTAGATATTAAGCGCAATCAGCGAGTTGTAGTCTTGGGATCGGAGATCGCCGAGAAGTTTTTTCCGCAACAAAATCCTTTAGGCAAGAAAATCAGGGTCAAGAATATTAATGTAGAAGTGATTGGGGTTTTGGAAGCTAAGGGTTCATTTTTGGGCGACAATCAGGATCGCACGGTGTATTTACCTCTTACTACTATGGCAAGTCAGGTTGTGGGAGATACTTCTCCCTATGGTACAGGAGTCAGCTTTATATCCATCGCAGCTAATGACGAGGATAGCATTCGTGCTGCGAAACTACAAATTGAAAATCTACTTCGTCTGCGACATCAAATTGTCGGGAAAGATGATTTTAGCGTCAGAACTCAAAAGGATGTCTTAGAAATCGTTGGCACTGTTACTAGTGGTTTAACGGTATTGCTGGCTGCTATTGCAGGTATATCACTCATTGTAGGTGGAATTGGCGTGATGAATATTATGTTGGTAGCCGTTACCGAAAGAACCAAAGAAATTGGTTTACGCAAGGCAATTGGCGCTAAGTCGACTGATATTCTCTGGCAATTTTTGATTGAGGCGACTATTCTCTCAGCTGCGGGAGGTGTGATCGGTACTGTGGTGGGAATTACAGGTATTGTGATTGTGGGTGCTGTTTCTCCCCTAGCGCCGACGATTTCTCCTGTGGCAATTGTTTTAGCTGTCGGCGTTTCAGGGGCGATCGGTCTTTCTTTTGGCGTTTTTCCTGCTAAAGCTGCCGCCAAGCTCGACCCCATCGTCGCACTTAGAAGTATTTAAACCTCAAAAAAATTACATATGATTTAATGTTCTCTAAAATCAACTAGAGTATTTTCAGATGGAGTTTTGTTGCTTTATTGCACCTTTTGTGGTGATAATTGATTTTAGAGATGTATTTGCTTTTAAGATTACTCATCAAATCTAAAAAGAAGTTGTTGTTGCGATTTTTTTGTTTCTAATTGACTACAAATTAATCATCATATTTGCTTAGTTTTAACAAACTATGTGCCTTTAACTACTTTTAAAAACCTCAAAAGATTTATAATTCATCATTATCGAAAGTTAAGCTTTAATTCGTTTAGCTAAATATAAGATGTTCAATAATGTTTTGGCTTTATCTGTATAACAACCTCTAAATCATCAATGAATCATGCTATTTTTAGCTTGGCTAAGACAGAAATAATTAAACAGCTAGGTTGCTTTCCTGCATTTATTGCTCCTGCAATCAAGTCATCGTTAATTTATCAAAGCTTGGTGCAGCAAACTTTATTTGCTTATATAAATAATCCGCTGCCTGCTCAGTTTAAAGAAAAGTTATTTGTGGTTTTATCTCGTTATTTTGGTATCAGTTATTTTACCATTTGTCATAGCTGTACACTGCGATCGCTAGGAATCTCCGCCACAGAAATTCTGGCATTAGAAATTCAGTATCCTCAATCGGAGTTAGAAGTGACAGCGGATCTTGAAATTCTCCGTCAGCAATGGCTTAGAGGTGGAGAATGGCAACAGGATTCTGAGTTGGAAATTAGTTTGCTGCGCTGTTCTAGCTTAATTTTTTTGCACCCCCAAGAGACAGTTAATTTGTCAGTCGAGTTGAAAGAATTGTTGGGTACTGTTTACTATCATTATTTAATTGTTTTTTGGGGTACATCAAGCTTTGTCATCAGTGGATACGTAGCAATCAATATATTGAACATCAACAGGATCGCCGCTCTCAACTACATCTTGGCTCTCTGCTTTTGGAAAACATTGAGCTAGCTCAGTTTTTAACGGCAAAAGTACAACCCACAACCTCCCTGACAGTAGATCTTCTAGCAGTTCGCCAGAACAATCTGGTCAAAGCAAACATTAATCATTCAACTCAAGTTTTATTGCCGAAGTTCAAGCAAAAAATTATCACTGCTCTAGCTGATGCACCTTTTCCCGTCATGATTCACAATTGGCAGGGACAAATTATTCACCTTAATCGTAATTGGCTGGAGGCAACTGGTTATGATGCACAAGAAATATCGACGATTCACGAATGGCATCAGAAAGTTCAGCTCAGAAAAAGAGAAATAGTTGAGCTACCAGTTGTTGCTTCTGCTCATCAAACGGCGGTTAAGGCTACCACTACTTTGCAGAAAATTATCAACTCATTAATTGAAACTGCTCCACAAGTAACTCAAACTAAAATTAAGGCACAAATGCAACTAGCTGATGCGATTCGCAGTGAGGTAACAGTGGCAACTAAAAATGGACCAGAGCTTTATTGGGAAATGTATTCAACTGCATTAAGCTTTGAAAGTGAAGCAGATGAACTAGTTATTTCCATTGCCAAAGATATCATTGATCTTGTCGCTCATGAAGTTAAATTAGTAGAAGTAGAAGCCAAGCTGAGATTAGTTTTAGAGGCTACGAAAACGGGTAACTGGAGTTGGGATTTAACTACTAATCAGGTTGATGTTTGCCATCAAGGTCGAACTATTTTAGGCTTGGAGAATTTTGATGGCAGTTATGAAAGTTTTTTACAATCGATTAATCCTGACGAGAGAGAGTCGGTAGATTTAGAAATTGCCAAAGCAATTCAGGCGCACCAAGATTTAAATGTAAAGTACTCGGTGATTAAATCTAATCAAGAAGTTTTGCAAATCCATACTAAAGGTAAGTTACACTACAGTGCTAAAGGTAAAGCAGTTCGCCTAAATGGAGTAGTTATCGATATTACTGCAACGAAGCAGCAAAAAAATCGTCTATCATCAGCAATCGGCTCTGCTTTATGTTGCGACTTGCCAAATTCTGATTCATTGATTATGCAAGAAAATACGGCTCAATCTTTATCAGAATTGAGAACAATAATTGACTTATTGCCTTACTTTTTATTCGTAGTAGATGTGAATACCAACAGTATCTCTTTAATGAATTCTGGATTAGCCATCAGCCTGAATTTAGCAAAAGAGGAAGCAAATGGCAAAACGATCGCCGAATGTTTTTCTTTAGAGTATGCTCAACAAATCAACTGGCAACATCAGCAAGTAACCACCTATAAACAGGTGCTGCGTATTCAAGAAGAAGTAACCTTGCCTGATGGTATTCACTATTTTGATACAGTGGTGACACCGCTTTATGACTCTGAGGGCAATATTTATGCTCTACTGCGGACTTCCAGCGACATTCCCGATCTAGCGGCTACTCAAGAAGCTCTATCTCAACGGACAATTCAGTTAGAAGCAGCCAATCGAGAATTAGAATCTTTTTCCTATTCTGTTTCCCATGATTTACAAGCACCTCTGAGAATTATCAACGGTTTTAGTCAGGTACTCTGGGAAAACTATCTGCCTAATTTAGACGATCGCGGTAAACACTATCTCCAGAGAATTCAGGCAAACAGCAAGCGCATGAGCGACTTGATCGATGCTCTATTGGAGTTATCGCGGGTTACTCGCAGCCAAATGAAGCCTGTGCAAGTAAATCTCAGTGCGATCGCTCAAGATATTATTGAAGAATTACAAGCAGAAAACCCTGAACGTCAGGTAGAAGTGAAACTTGCTCCTGCTTTAGAAACCAAAGGCGATCCCCAACTACTGAGAATCGTTTTGTGCAACTTACTCCATAATGCTTGGAAATACACTTCCAAGCGATCGCATCCTCGAATTGAATTTGGGATCATCGCCGACAATGTCTCCCAACCGATTTATTTTATTCAAGATAACGGCGCAGGATTCGATCAAAACTATGTTGATAAACTATTTACTCCCTTCCAAAGACTTCATACTCAGGCTGAATTCCCTGGTACAGGTATCGGACTTGCTACCGTACAGCGGATTATCTATCGTCACGGGGGAAAAGTTTGGGCAGAAGGAAAATGCGATCGCGGTGCCACTATTTATTTTTCTCTCTAGCAAATACTGTTTAAATGTTTAAAATAATATTTTTAGCTTTTTTCCTGATAAATCCACGTAAATTGACTTTGTGGTCTAAAATCTTAAAATAAAATAGATAATTATAAAGTTTTATTAAGAGAGGAATAACCCATGTACATCGTGCAAATTGCCTCCGAATGCGCTCCTGTGATCAAAGCTGGCGGTTTAGGAGATGTCGTTTACGGATTGAGCCGAGAATTAGACGAGCGAGGACACTGCGTCGAGATAATTCTACCCATGTATGACTGTATGAGATATGACCATATTTGGGGGTTGCATGATGCCTATCTAGATTTGGGTGTGCCTTGGTATGGTGGCGAAATTAAGTGTGATGTCTTCTGTGGTTGGGTACATGGTAGAGTTTGTTTCTTTATTCAGCCAAAAAGCCAAGATCAGTTTTTTAATCGTGGTCATGTCTATGGCAGCCACGACGATCCCATGCGGTTTGCTTTTTTTAGTAAAGCAGCTATGGAATTCCTGCTCAAAAGTAACAAGCGTCCTGATATTATCCACTGTCATGACTGGCAAACTGGCTTAGTCCCTGTGATGCTGTACGAGATGTATCAATATTACGGTATGGAGCGTCAGCGGGTTTGCTACACAATCCATAACTTCAGACATCAAGGCAGTTGTGGCAACGAAATTTTAGCAGCGACAGGTTTAAACCGTCCAGAATACTACTTCGATTATTCTCGCCTGCAAGACAACTTCAATCCCTTTGCTCTTAACCTGATGAAAGGTGGGATTGTCTATTCAAATTACGTTAATACCGTTTCCCCTCACCACGCTTGGGAAGCTCGTTTTACAGATGTTGGCTATGGTTTAGGTCATACTTTAGAAATCCATCAAGATAAATTTAGCGGCATCCTCAACGGAGTTGACTACAATTTCTGGAATCCCGCCACAGATAAATTAATTCCCGCTAACTACGACATAGATAAATTAGAGGATAAAGCGAAGGATAAACAGGCTCTGCGTCAAAAACTACTGTTACAAGAGTCTGACAAGCCAATTATTGCTTATATTGGTCGTTTAGACGAGCAAAAAGGAGTACATCTAGTACATCATTCTATTTACTATGCCCTTCAACGCAATGCTCAGTACGTGCTGCTAGGCTCAGGTACATCTTCAGAAGTCAACAGCAAATTCCTCCACGAAAAATACTTCCTCAACGATAATCCTGACGTACATTTAGAAATTGGCTTTGACGAAGAATTAGCGCATTTAATCTATGCAGGGGCAGATATGATCGTTGTTCCCAGTAACTTTGAACCCTGCGGTTTGACCCAGTTAATTAGTCTTAAATATGGCACAGTGCCAATTGTACGGGGTGTAGGTGGCTTACTCAGTACGGTATTTGATCGCGACTACGATCCCGATCATGCCCCCGAAAAACGCAACGGCTATGTATTCTATCAAATGGATAATGCAGCTTTGGAATCCGCTATGGAAAGAGCGATCGGGCTGTATTATGAATATCCTAAAGAATTTGAGCAGTTAGTCCAGCAAGGCATGGAATATGACTATTCTTGGAAAGCTGCGGGTAGTCAATATCTTAATGTTTATGAGCATATTAAGTATAAGTAATGGGTAATGGGTAATGGTGAGACAGTTGCGTTGCGGAGGTTTCCTCCGTTGAGCAAACTGTCGAACCCGAAGGGGTAATGGGTAATTAATCATTACTTAATTGTTCTTAAAGCCGCGATTAAACTCTGGCAGGTATTAGTGAGAAAATCTAGGTCTAAAGTCTCAATCGTGTCACTAGCTTTGTGATAGTTAGGATTACGTAACATTGCCGTGTCTGTCACCATGATGGCGCGGTATTTTTGTTGCCAGAAAGGACGATGATCGCTAAATCCTGTAATCGGCACTAATCTACCAGCACTTGGATCGGGTAAGACTTCGATGGGAGTGCCGTGTTTTTTCATTTGTCTACTCAGACAGTTCATGTCGGGTATTGCCGATAAGTTACCTACTAAAGCGATGAAATTGGCAGTATCTCGATAGAACGGTTTAATCAGATCGGGGTAAGTTTGAGAACTTGGGGCATGATTGCAGTAGCCGAGCATTTCTAAGGACAACATTAGTCTTAGTTTCTGTTGCTTGTCCTTAAGATATTTAGCATAAGCAGTACTACCTAACAAACCATACTCCTCTAAATCAAAGGTTACTAGCCTGACGGGATACTTGAGAGGATTACTGGCAAACACCTCTGCCATTTCCAACAAAACCGCCACTCCCGTCGCATTATCATCTGCACCAGGAGTTCCTGGCACAGCGTCGTAATGTGCGCCAATTAAGATTGGTGGTAGATCGCAATTAGAAGCTGAGTTGAGATTGAGAATTAAATTCTGATGGGTTTTACCGTTAAATTTAAACTCATGAACTTCAACCTCTCCCCATAGTGCTAGAGACTCACGAATATATTCCCTAACTAAGAAATGCCCTCCAGAATTAAGATAGGGATCTCTTTCCCGTACGATCTGGGTTAAATGATTATGTAGCCGTTGCTTTAATACCAAATTATTAGCTCGAAAATTTGCCACAGGATTACAGTTGACTTTTGGCAGTGATTTATTTATAGTTGCATTATGCAACCACAATGAAACTATAATGCCTAGTATAACGATTAAAAATATACCCGATCCTCTTTACCAAAGATTAGAGAGAATTCTCAACAGAATCGACGCAGTATCAATGCTGAGATAATTTATTGTTTAGAAGAAAAACTGTTATCAACTACCTCTAACAACATTAGTTTAGAGCAGATTAGAAATACTAGATCTCTAAGCAAAAGACACTTGCTGACTCAAGAGGATATTGAAAGTGCCAAAAACAAAGGTCGAAAATGATAGTTGCTGACACTAATTTAATTGCCTACTTGATGATTGAGGGGGATTTCACGCCACAAGCCGAACTAGTTTACCAATTTGATTCCAATTGGGTTGCGCCTTATTTATGGCGTTCGGAGTTTCGTAATATTTTGGCTTTGTATCTACGAAAAGACTATTTATCCATGGCTCAAGCGGAAACGATTATGGCTCAAACGGAAGCTTTAATGAAAAATAAAGAGTTTGAACTAGATTCAACTTCTATTCTCAAGATGATTTGGGAGTCAACTCTTTCCTCCTACGATTGTGAATATGTTGTTTTGGCGAAGAAACTAGGAGTTAATCTGATTACAAGCGATCGCAAGATTCTAAAATCATTTCCAGATTTAGCCATATCCTTAGAGAATTATGGGCAGAACAGCTAATCCTGTCTGTGTGTACTGTGTAATTACTTATTACTCATTACTTATTACTTAAACCAAGGTTTACCGAGCGCAATTGTTAACCGAAAAGTATTAGCGACTGTCCAACTTGTAAATCATACTTTTGATCGGCAACGCCTAAACAACTATGATGCCACTTTTGGCGGGAATAACCAGCTCTATGCGTTTCCCTTCTGTGGTAACATGCCAATCGATTCTTCCTGAACCATAGACAACTTTCTCTGGTTGAGACTTCAATTCGCTTACATCAAAAACACTATCAGCCTTCTCCTTACCAGCATTAACAGCTACTAATACTTCTTGCCGATCTAAGATACGAGCAAAAACATATAAATTTTGATCTGCATAAAGAGTTTTATATGTCCCTGTACTTAAAGCTGAATATTGATGACGTAAGACAATAAGCTGTTTATATTCTTTCAAAATCTCGACATCCCAATTTTCGGGTTCAGGGAAGACGCGACGACAATCAGGATCTTTGCCACCTAATAAACCCACCTCGTCGCCATAGAAGATACTGGGCGCACCAGGAAAAGTCATCATTAGCAAGGTTGCCAGCAGAAAGCTACTTTTGTCTTCTCCCACCGCAGTTAACATGCGAGGAGTGTCGTGACTATCTAATAAATTGAGTTGAGCAAGCTGGATTTCCCAGTCATAAAGCTTAAGCAAAGCATCAATCCGAATGGCGTATTCAGTGCCAGAAATAGGTGGATAGGGTCTTAATTCCCCGTGACAAAATTCAGGTAGATAATTGTCTCCTCCCGCAAAAGCGATCGCTGCTTCGGTAAAGCGATAGTTCATCACTCCATCAAACTGTGTCCCATCTAGCCAGGGACTTGCATCAACCCAAATTTCCCCCACAATATAGGCTTCAGAGTTGACTGCCTTAACGCGATCGCGAAATTCTTGCCAAAACCCAGGAGCATCTACTTCGTTTGGCACATCCAAGCGCCAGCCGTCAATACCCTGATGTATCCAGTATTCAGCTACTTGCATGATATATTCCTTAACTTGGGGATTATCATGATTAAACTTCGGCAAAGCGCGATCGCCAATCCAGCTTTCATAGTTGGCGGGTTTACTGCCATCATAGGCGGACAAAGGCCAATCATAAATCGTGAACCAGTCTAACCAGGGTGAGTTTGACCCATTTTCTAAAATATCGCTAAAAAAGAAAAAGCCACGGCTAGCATGGTTAAACACCCCGTCTAGCACTATTTTGATCTCTCGTTCATGAGCAGCTTCTATTAGGGCTGCAAACGCTACATTGCCCCCTAACATGGGATCTATCTGATAATAGTCATGGGTATGATAACGATGGTTAGAAGCCGACTGGAATATAGGAGTGAAGTAGATAGCATTTGCGCCTAAATCCTTGATGTAGTCTAGCTTCTTAATTACGCCCCACAGATTTCCTCCCTTATATCCCTGGTAAGTTGGCGTTGCATCCCAACCTTCGTAGCTCGAAGCTTGCCATTGCCCTTTAATAGTGGACTCACTTCTGGCAAAGCGATCGGGAAATATTTGATAAAAAACGGCATTTTTGACCCAATCTGGTGTTTTAATCATGGCTATTCGTTAATACTTATTGATGCAAAAGAGAGGTATTTCTACTATTTCGTATTAAATAATATTAAATAGCGATCGCCCTACCATCATCAACTGTAAAAAGATGGATTTTATCAATATTTATACTTAACCAAAGGCGATCGCCAATTCTTACTAGTTGGTCTGGTGGTAAAGATACCGTCAGGATAGTATCGGGTTGTGCTATTAAGTGTGCCGAGATATAGGTTTCGTTGCCTAACGCCTCGACTAAATCTATTTCAATCTGAATACTAGATTCACTTTCGCGATCAATAGTAAAATGTTGGGGACGAATACCCAATACGAGAGATTTTGCCTGACTATGTTCCAGAGATTTCGCCCAAGTATCAGGTAGCTCTAAAGTAAAATGTGGGCTAACTAATTTGAGGGAAGATCCCAAATTTACTGGTAAAAAATTCATGGCTGGTGAACCAATAAACTCGGCGACAAAACGATTAGCAGGTCGTTCATAAATTTCTAACGGCGGGGCAATTTGCTGAATTTGACCGTTGTTGATTACGGCAATGCGATCGCCCATCGTCATGGCTTCTGTCTGGTCATGGGTTACATAAACTGTCGTTGTCTTCAACTGTCGCTGTAGTTGGACAATCTGCGCGCGGGTTTGCGTCCGTAGCTTGGCATCTAAATTAGATAGTGGCTCATCCATCAAAAAGACTTGGGGGTTACGGGCGATCGCTCTGCCTAAAGCTACCCGTTGTTTTTGACCTCCAGACAACTCTTTAGGAAAACGAGCTAATAGAGGCTCAATCTGCAACAAACTCGCCACATAGCGCACCCGATCCCGTACTTGCTTTTCTTTTGCTGACATATACCTCATACTGCGAGGCAAATAACTAGTTGTTGCCGTTAAAGCACTTTCCCACCAACTAGAGCGAACTTTCTTGTGACTATCTGCTCCCGAATTACGCCGTAATCCAAAGGCAATATTATCATAAATATTCAAGTGAGGATACAGGGCATAATTTTGGAACACCATGGCAATATCCCTAGCTTTGGGTGGTAAATTGTTGATCGTGCGATCGCCAATTTTAATATTACCTCCAGTCAATTCCTCCAAACCCGCCAGCAAACGCAACAGCGTACTTTTACCACAGCCTGATGGCCCTACCAAGACTAAAAACTCTCCATCTTCAACGGTAAAGTTAATGTCCCGCAACACACTAATTGGTTGTGATTTATCTTTACTCAGATCTTTGCTCAGAGCAATGTCTGCTTTTTTCGACTTATCAACTCGATCTGTTCGATCTGCCTTACCGCGATAGCTTTTGTAGACATTTTCAACTACGACCTGTGCCACTATTAAACCTAAAATAAATTAAATAAAGTAGATATCATCAGCTTTGCTTAGTAATTTTAGCATTTGCCCTAAAGGCTATATATCTTTGATATTAGCGATCGCTTAACCAAATTTTCGGCGTTGTTAATTAAACTAGAAAATAAATTTTAAGTAGCAAATTTTATGATTTTATGTCGGTAAAATCTTCGCAACCTTATCAGCCACTGTTACTACGTATACTTCACGGCTTAACTGGCTTAAATGCGATCGCGGCGATCGCTACTGCTTTTTGGACTTACAATACTTACGATGGACGGTGGGGTAGCATACCCTTACCTAAATTTGCGGAAATTGAAGGCATTCACGGAACTTTTGGACTTTGGACTTTACTTATTTTTCCTTTTTTTGTCGTCTATGCTTTTGATCGAGGTCAACGAAGATTGATTCAGTCCAACTCCCTGAATAAGCTAGCTCAATTGGGTCAACCAATTTGGTGGTATACCTTACATCGCTTAGTTAACACCACAAGTATTTTTGCTTTAACTTTTGCGCTTTTTTCTGGCAAGATGATGAGTGAAAAGTGGCTACCTCGAGGAGAACTTAATCATTTCTGGTATTCTGCTCATCTTGTTGCTTGGCTAATTTTAGTAATTGCGATCGCTCTTCATCTCTTAATGAGTATTAAGGTTGGTGGCGTTTCTCTAGTTTTATCGATGCTCAATTGGCGATTTCGTAGTCAAGATGGTCCTGCTTTGTGGCGCGAACATCTGCTTCATTGGCGCAATAATTTTAGGCTCACCTTAGTTAAGCGATGGTTATCTTTTTCTTTACTTAAAATTTTAGAAATTTTGGTTTTAATGACTCTTGCCTTAGCTTGGATCATTTCATTAATCAAAGAACTTAGTTAATTACCATCTTCGAGCATTACCCATTACCCATTACTCATTACTTAACCCCTTCGGGCTTAGTAAACATAGTACAATTGATCGGCAACATTCCTTGATTTCGATGCTGAGATGAAAATTATCTGCGCCTCATTTGACCTAAAAGATCATCTTTCCCTTGTCAGTCGTGCTGTTCCTTCTCGTCCAGAACCTGCTGTTTTAGGGAATGTTTTGATTCAAGCCAGCGAAACCAGCCAAAAAGTTAGTTTGACTGCTTTTGATGGCAGCTTAGGTATTAAGACGAGTTTTAATGCTGAAGTTGATACAGGTGGCAGTATTACTCTCCCTGCTAGGTTATTAAACGATATTGTCACTCGTCTACCAGAGATCGAAATTACCCTAGAAGTTCCTGAATCCGAACTAGAAGAAACAAATTTCGTGACGACAATTAGTTCCACATCAGGTCAATTTCAACTAACAGGCATAGATGCGACTGAGTTTCCCGAACTTCCTACTATTGATCCAGAATCCCAAAAATAGAATTGCCGATCGCTGTTCTTAACCAAGGTTTAAAAGGCTGTTTATTTGCTGCTTCGACAGAATTATCTAAACAGATATTAACAGGAGTTCACTTAAAAAACTCAGGATGTTGGTAAAGGCGGTGGGGATATTTTAGAATTTGCGGCTACAGACAGTCATCGTTTAGCGGTAGTTGCCACTAACCTTAATGATGTGGCATCAGAGTCTACTATTGAGCTACCTCAGCTAGCTGTAACTATTCCTGCTAAAGCGTTACGGGAACTAGAAAGAATTGTCAGTAATGCTGCTGAAAGCGACATGGTGAAGGTAAGTTTTGATGAACAGGTGATGATGTTTGAATATAGCGATCGCCTTTTAACCAGCACCAAAATCTCAGGGGATTACCCTGCTTATGGTCAGTTGATTCCCCAAAAATTTAGTCGCGAAATTATCCTCGATCGCAAACGTCTCATTTCTAGTTTAGAACTGGTGGCAGTCTTTGCACAGAAAAATAACTTGGTCAAATTCAGCCTGCATAACGATAATTCACAACTAGTCGTCTCCGCAGATGCCCAAGATATAGGTAACGCTGAACAGTCTCTACCCGCTGAGATTATGGGAGACGATATTGAGATTGCTTTTAATATCAAGTATTTGATGGACGGATTAAAAGCTTTACCCACCACCGAAATTAAAATGCAGTTAAATGAAGGACATCAGCCAGTTATTTTTAGTCCTTTAGGGGGGTTGACCATGACTTATTTAGTTATGCCTGTACAACTAAGAAATTAGTGTTTCGATAGATTAGCTCAAACCTAGGTATTTTTAGATTTTTTAACTTAAAAAAGTATCAATCCTTCCTTTATGAAATCCTTTAGGGCAAGTCTCAAACAGAAATCGCTCACCAAGGCAATTTAGTCCCATCCCAAGAGAAAAATTCACCACTATCTTTAAGAGATAAATTTGAGATAACTTGAGATAAAAGAGTTACCGTATGTTCGACAGAGAATAGCTTATCCAGCGGCACGTTTTTCTGGAAGGGTTGAGAAAGCTGGGTATCAGTAGTGCCTGGGTGTAGTGCTACCACGATAGTTTTGGGACATCGACGACTATATTCGATCGCCGTAGTCTTAAGAAACATGTTTAAAGCTGCTTTGGAAGCACGATAACCATACCAGCCACCTAAACGATTATCGCTAATACTGCCCACTTTGGCGGAAATACTCGCAAAAATGCTAGGTTCACTCTTATTAAACAAAGGCATTAAATGTTTAGCGAGTAATACCGCACCAATACTATTAACCTGGAAAGAATAGATTAAATTCGAACCATTAATTTGTCTGAGGCTTTTTTCTGGAGTCAGATTTTGGTCGTGCAGTACTCCTACACAATAGATTGCCAAGTGTAGTTGTTTGACCGATTCTTGGATCTGTTTGATTGCTGCTGCTATGTTCGATTCTTCGGTAATATCAACCTGAAGACATTTTACGCGATCGCCAGATTGACTAGCTAAATCTAGTAATTGTTTTGCTGTATCTGGATTACGGTAAGTAGTAAAAATATGCTGAATATGTTCCTGCTGTAAAAGCGATCGCACAAAACCTAAGCCAATTCCCTGACTTGCACCAACTATTAAAACATTGGCTTGTTTGATTTCTGATAGCACTGAGTATACATCTTGAATTTTGTTAGATCATACAAAAAATTCAAGATGAGAGGGGATAAATTTCAGCAGACGGTCAATAGTTATTTGTAAATTTTTGTAAAAGACAGCAAAAAAATGCTTAAATCCTCCAAAATTCAGACTAAGACTAATAAATTAATGCAAAGATACTAATAAGCATCATTGTAAATTAAGGAAATTGTTATAAGATATGATTCCGTTGCAGTTAACTTTAAAAAATTTTCTAAGTTATCGAGATGCAACTTTAAACTTCAAAGGGTTGCACACTGCCTGTATTTGCGGGGCGAATGGTGCAGGGAAGTCATCTTTATTAGAAGCAATTACCTGGGTAGTGTGGGGCAAAAGCCGTGCCGCGACGGAAGATGATGTGATCAATGGTGGTGGGAACAACGTTCGGGTTGATTTTGATTTTAGTTGCAATAATCAAGTTTATCGGGTTATCAGATCTCGCACTAGAGGAAGAAGTAGTTCTTTAGAATTTCAGGTAGAGACAGAATCAGGAAACTTTAGGGCGATCACGGCGAAAGGATTGCGGGCAACTCAGGACGAGATTATTGCTTGTTTAAAGTTAGACTACGACACTTTTACTAATTCAGCCTACTTACGTCAGGGCAGGGCAGATGAATTTATGTTACGTCGTCCTAGTGAAAGGAAGCAAATTCTGGCAGATTTATTGAAGTTAGATCGCTATGAACAGTTGGCGAGTCAGGCAAAAGATACGGCAAAAGAGTATAAAGGGAAACTCGAACAGCTAAAGCAGAATTTAGAACCATTGGAACTGGAACTGGCTAAAAGAAAAGAGATTGCAGCAGAATCAGCACAGGTTAAGCAAGAGTTAGGCAAATTACAGACTTTCCAAGAAAGCGATCGCCATGGTTTACAGCAGCTACAGGCAGTAGAGTATCAGCGACAGACTTGGGCGAAGCAGTTAACTATACAGCAAAGTCAACACCAGAATTTAGTGCAAGATTGCGATCGCGCGACAAAAGATATTCAAGGTATTAAAGCACAACTGGCATCTCTAGATAGTTTAATTGCCCAAGCAGTCGAAATTACCCAAGGATATAATCAACTATTAGCTTGGCAAGCAGCAGAAAAAGACTTATCCGCCAAGTTCAATGCTCATCAAGAAGCCCAGCAACAAAGACAACAGCTAGAAAAACAGCTATCTCAACAAAAAAATCAGCTAAATCTAAAGATTAATCAAATTCAAACTCGGATTGAAAATATTGAACAGCAGGAACAGGAAATCACCAAGACTTTAGGAAAATCTGTAGAGATAGAATCAGCCTTGGCAAAGCTAGAAAAAGCTCGTCAGCAGCTAAGTGAGTTAGATCGACTACAGCAGTATATTTCTCCTTTGCTTCAGCAAAAAAACAATTTAGAACGAGAGATTAATCGCGAGGAAGCCAAGCTGGCGGCAAAACTGGAACAGCTACACAGCGCCATCCAAAAGTTAGCCTCAGATATCGATCGAGTTCCCCAACAGCGCAATCAATTATTAACAGTAGATGCTCAAATTGGCGAATTAGAGAAAAAGCGGATTTATCGCGATCGCGTTAAAGAAAAAGGTACAGAAAGGAGGACATTCCAATCTAAACTACAAGAAAATCAACGCATCTATGAACGGCAAATACACGAAATTCAGCAAAAGCTGGAAATGCTCGATACCCCAGGAGCTAACTGTCCATTGTGCGAGCGCGAATTAGACGAACATCATCGTCATCAGGTGGTAGATAAGACGCAAAAACAACAGCAAGACATACATGAGCAGATTTGGGTAATCCGCGAACAATTATCTACTTGCGATCGCGAAATACAGTTGCTGCTTCAAGAACACAAAGAAATATCTGAGGAAATTTCCACCTACGATACCCTACAGCAACAATATGGACAGTTGGAAGCCCAGCTAGAAGCCACCGAAGCCATCTACGATCAGTTACGGGCAACTCAAGAAGAAAGAGATAGTCTAGAGCGATCGCTACAAGCTGGTCATTATGCTGAAGAGTTACACGCAGAAATTAAGCGCTTAACAGAAGAACTCGCAACTCTCAATTATGATGAGCAAACCCATGCTTTAGTTAGGGGGGAAGTTAGGGACTTGCGTTGGGCAGAAATCAAGCAGGCAAAGATGGAAGATGCGAAAAAGCGTCAGGCAAAATTAGACGAGCAAAAGCCCCAACTTCTGACAGAAATAAGCGATCTACAGACTAAATTAGAAAAGCTGCACATTGACTCCCCAATCCAACAGCAAATTAATTTGCTCGATCGCCAAATCAACGATTTAGGTTATGACCGCACAACTCACCAAAACTTATTAGACTCTCTGCGTCAATCGCAATCTTGGCAGTTAAAATATCAGGAATTACACAAAGCCCAGCAAGAATATCCCCATATTCAAGCCAAATTAAGGGAATTAGAGCAACTTCTCCAGGCGAGACTAGAGAGCAAACAAGCAAGCTACCAACAACTACAGGAACATCTGGCGCAGAAAGATAATATTGCCGATCATCGTCAGCAAATTAACACCCTAGAACAGCAAATTCAGCAGCGCCGTCAACAGCTAGACGAACTAATTTCCCGCAGTGGCAGATTGCAACAGTCTTTAACTCAGATCGATCAGCTAAAAGTTCAGTATCAAGATACGGGTAAACAACTTCAAGACTACGAAAAACAATATCGCATCTATCAAACGTTAACTCAAGCCTTTGGTAAAAATGGTATTCAGGCACTAACTATTGAAAACATCCTGCCCCAGTTGGAAGCGGAAACCAATCAGATCCTGGCTAGATTAACGGGAAATCAATTTCATGTGCAGTTTCTTACTCAAAAAGCCTCCAAGGGAACATCCCAGAAAAAAACCAAGCTCATTGATACTCTAGATATCGTCATCGCTGATGCTGGTGGCACTCGCCCCTATGAAACCTATTCTGGTGGGGAGGCGTTTCGAATTAACTTCTCAGTACGTCTAGCTTTAGCCAAACTATTAGCCCAAAGATCGGGAACGTCTCTACAAATGTTGATTGTAGATGAAGGCTTTGGTACTCAGGATGCGGAAGGGTGTAATCGTTTAGTAGGAGCAATTAATGCGATCGCCTCAGATTTTGCCTGTATTCTCACCGTTACTCATATGCCTCAGTTTAAAGAAGCATTTCAAACCAGGATTGAAGTTTATAAAGATGAAAGGGGTTCTAGTCTACAGGTATCTAACTAATCCTCAGCAAAGAGTGATATACTCCCATCGCCTCTCTTCGAGTAGGCGTGGGCTTCTCTAAGACTAGTATAGTCGTCGAGCATTTTATAGTGACACGATACCCAACGCCACTTTTTTGATCAACAATGAGCTTGCATAGT
>JAAUOU010000088.1 GCA_012034765.1 Pleurocapsaceae cyanobacterium CSU_1_1
TACTTGGAAGAAGATTAAAAGGCTCGCCAAGTGATAGATCGCGGTCGGTGCGCCCGTGATTAAACAGCCCAGTAACGGCGTTCTAGCGGGGGCATAACTTCGGTTTTGCCTAGTCAAGAGTCTATATGGGAATCCTTCGGTTTTACCGATGGGAGGTTCAATTCTCGTTATACGTTATATATAAATTATTTGAGCTTGGCGCTGCCGAGCCTTTTTTTTGATTAATAATTATGATTACAAATATCTAGATGAGCAAAATTGTTATTATTGGCTGCGGCATTGTGGGCGCAGCGATCGCTTATGAACTCAGCTTAATTCCAGGATTAGACATTACCGTCATCGACAAGAATACTCCTGCTCACGGGTCAACAGGAGCAGCTTTAGGGGTATTGATGGGGGCAATTAGCCACAAGAAAAAAGGCCGTGCATGGCGCTTGCGTAGCAATAGTCTTAAACGCTATCAAACCCTCATTCCTGAACTTGAAGCTCAAACAGGATTAAAGATCCCTGTAAATCAGCAAGGTATCTTAAAACTTTTATTTGCTGGGGAGAATCTCGAAAAATGGCAAGAATTACAGAAATTTCGTGCTGCTGAAGGTTGGACTTTGGAAATTGGCGATCGCGCCTTTATTACCCAGCATTGTCCTGAGATTGTTAACGAAAATATTATTGGCGCTGTCTATTCTCCTCAAGATGGACAAATTAATCCTGTGGAACTGACTAAAGCCTTAGTCGCGGGGGCTAGGGCTAACGGTGTTAAGTTTCAGTTTGGGATGGAGGTGCAAGATTTTAGCAAATCAGCAGATGAATTATCAGTTCAATCTTTAGTCACCAGCATTGGCAACATTGAAGTCGAGCAGTTAATTATCTGCGCAGGGTTGGGTTCAACTCCCCTGACTCAAGCTTTACAGCAAGAAATTCCCATTCGTCCCGTACTCGGACAGGCAATTAAATTACAGCTAGATCGACCTTTGGGTAATGTTGATTTTCAACCTGTAATTACAGGCAATGATATCCATCTTGTACCACTGGGCAATAATCAATATTGGTTGGGAGCAACGGTAGAATTTCCCACGGAAACTGAGGCAAGTATTGCTAATCGGGAATTATTGGCTCAGTTAATGGCAGGAGCGATCGCTTTTTGCCCAGAATTAAAATCAGCAACAATTCTAGAAACCTGGTCAGGTAAACGTCCTCGCCCCGAAGGTATAGCTGCACCCATCATTGAAAAACTATCAGGCTATAGTAATGTCTTGCTAGCTACGGCACATTATCGCAACGGTGTTTTACTCGCCCCCGCAACAGCTTTAGAAGTAGTGCAGATGTTAATGTTAACCCCTTAATACTTTGGGGCTAATTGAAGTATTCGTTTGAGCATATTGCACTATGCAAAGTCACCATTTAGTCACTAAACAGCTAACAACGTTATTTTTTTGAGGATAGGATGGAGGATGAAATTAATCTAATTTTTAAAATTCTGCACATTTTGGCTTGTAATTAATGAGTGATAAATTTACCGCTTTCCCAATGTTTAAGTCTTGGTTTAAACAGGGAAAACAGCACTTTCAAAGTATCCCAGTTCTAATTTGGTCAAATGCTCTGGCAATTGTGTTTTTAAGCCTGTTAAGCATCTATGCCAAGATTAAAAGTAAGGGTTCGGGTATCGAAAATTTGTTTAGCGATCCTTTTTATTTCAATGTTTTTTATGCAGGTTGGCTGACTAGCATTTCGGAAATTTTTTGGTGTAGTGCGATCTCCATCTGCCTGTTTACCTCTTTTCTCTTGCCTAAATCGAATCGATTCTTTCAGGTGTTTCTTTGGGGTAGCTCGATGGTGATGCTACTGCTTTTTTTTGACGATCGCTTTCGTTTTACGCTACTTTTATGTGCCTTTTTTGGTACTTGTAAAATTATTAAATTAAGTGTCTACAGTATTTATGGCTTAATACTAATTAGCTACGCCTTGGTATTTCGTCGAACAATTCGCCAAACTCCTTATATTCCTTTACTCGTATCTTTTTTCCTGTTTGGATTTTCTAGTGCGATCGATATTGCTCCCATTGGTAGTCGTGGTATTCGGGCTATGCTGGAAGATGGGACTAAATTGATTGGTTTAATTAATTTAACTATTTACTTCTGGTGGATTTGTCAACAAGAAATTAAAAAAAATATAGCGCAGAAATAATTGCCTTACTTAGCTGTATATTCCTGCACTATTTAATTAAATATTAAACTATTTGAACTTGTTAACCGATGCTGCAAGAATTACGATAGAAAAGGCGCAATAAAAAGGCAGCACTGACTAATTTAGCTATTTCCAAGCTCCAGTAGGCAATATGCATTGAAGCCATAGAAGTAGGCATAACTTTAGCAGTAGCAAATAAATCTAATGGCATCCCCAAACTACTCATCTGTGGAGTCAAAACATAAGTATATGCCAGAGCAATAATTAACAAACCACTAGCTAACAAAATTGACTTGGTATCTACATTGCTAACTCTGTTGCTACCGTAACGATAGACTAAACAACCTGCTAAAACCGTGGCAGCACAAAGCAATTCTAAATGATTAAACGTACCAAAAATAACGTAACCAGCACTAGCAAATCCAGGCTCATTCATCATGCCAGTCGTTAACATTCCAGGCACAACTAAAAGGTCGAAAACCAAGCTACCACTGAGCCAAAATCCTAAAGCAAACATAATCACTGTAGACCAGTTTGCTGATGGGGAATTACGAGGAGAAAATGCTTGCATAAGAATAGGCAAAAGATTATTACTCCCATAGCTTAACTAATAACTTAACCGTCTCGTATAACGAAAAGTAAAGTCTTTTGAAGAAGCTCTAAGTCTTGACAGTGATCAATGAACAGCGATCAATGAACAATCAATAAACGAGGCTAACCAACAACAAGTAGCTTTAATTAAATAGAGGATAAATCAATACTTCTCGTTTAGGGATTTAGGGATTTAGGGATTTAGGGATTTAGGGAAATGATTAAGCCCCAATCCCCTAATGCCCCAATTCCCTACTGTTCTAGTTTTTCTATTAGTTGTTAAACGAGAAGTATTGGAGGATAAATAAGTAAAAATACTTAATTTTTTAAGCATTTTTTTGAGCATATTGCTGTTGTATTTCTTGAATGGAAAATAGAGCTTGAAATACAATTCCTTGAGATTTATATAGTTCTTTTCCTCCCTGTTCGCGATCTACTAAAGCCAATATTTGTGTCACCTCATATCCCGCAGCTTGCAGTCTTTCAACGGCGGTTAATGCTGACCCACCAGTAGTTACCACATCTTCTAAGACAATTACTTTAGCTCCCTCGGCTAAAGTAGGACCTTCGATATAAGCCTTTGTACCATGTCCTTTAGGTTCTTTACGGATAATTAAAGCGGGAATCGGCTTGTTTTCATAGGCAGAAACAATGCTTACTGCCGATACCATGGGGTCAGCGCCCAAAGTCAGACCTGCTATGGCTGAAGTATCTTGTGGTAATTTTTGCCATAGTAAGCGACCAAGAGCTAATGCGCCAATTGCATTTAAAGTCACCTGCTTGCAATTAATATAGTAAGAACTTTTAGCTCCCGAAGAAAGAGTAAAATCTCCTTCCACATAGGCATCTTTAACAATTAAATCTAAAAGAACCTGGCGTAAAGTATCTGTCTTGGCTGTAGCTAGAGAAGAATGAGTTTGTTCCGTGTTCATAAGTTGAGTGCAGGAGAAAAGATATATGTGGACTGTTCTTTCATTAAATCTTCAGCTAGGATTGAGCAGAAGTTACAGTAGCTTTGTCGCCCTAATCAGCAGGGAAATAATAACACGACCGAGTAATCTGTAGCCGTCAGTTTATTCACAAATATTAAGTAAAGTAATGTCTATTAAATTTACTAAACTAAGTCAAGTCTTAGTAGTAGCAGCTATTGCTAGTCTATTTGCAGTTGAAGCTCAAGCAGAAATGAAGCCTTTAGATGATGCGTTTAAAGATGCTTATCATAAAAGAGGTAAAGATGCTTTTAAACAGAGCAGTCTTCTCTATCAAATTATCAATATGGATGGTTTACTAGGATTTCCCGAGCAGCATATTTCTGCTGATGGAAAAGCAGTGGATCAGCTTTATCAAAAAGCTTTAACCCAGCAAACATCTTCAGGAGAGTATTTAGTTACTAGAGACTTAGAAAATCCCTATAATACTTCTCTGCGCGAGAATCCTAGCTATATTGCATTTTAATGAGGGTGGTAAGCTTGAGGCATCAAACGCTATCAGTGCTAGTGATATTTTGACAAAATTAAACCAGCGACATAGCAAAGTATGGAAAAGTAGCACTTACTCCTGTTTTGTTTTTTAAATTTAGTCCAGGGTGCAGGAGTTGAACCTGCCTTGCACAAATTATGAGTTTGTTGCCTAAACCGCTCGGCCAACCCTGGATGTTTATTTTTTCTCCAGTAGACCATTATATTAGATAAGTCGGTTATCTTTGACAAGATCAATAAAAAATAAAAGAAAATTGCGATCGCATGAAAATTAGAGTTAAGTTGTGGCTCACTATATTCTTATTCTTGATGATGCTGTTGGCTAGCGTGGCTAGCTCTTACATTGGCTACTTTATGGGTAGTGAGGCTTTGAAAGTAGTAACTCAACCAGATATTAATTCTGATAACCAAGATCCTAATCAAAAGCCTTTAGGTGGAGAACATAAAGGTTTGGAAATTATTGAAGAAGAAAAAATTTTGCAACAAGTGTCTGACGTAATGAATCAAAATAGATAATGACTCAACAAGCTAGTTTTGTGATGCAGGCTTATACTCTTCGTTTCTTTTTAGTGGGTTGATGGCTGAACAACATTTGTGGTTGACTCTAGTTGGTGTTTTGCTTTTAATTGCGATTAATGCTTTTTTCGTTACCGCAGAGTTTTCGATTGTTTCGGTTCGTCGTTCTCGCATTAGTCAGTTAGTTAGAGATGGAGATGTTCAGGCTCAAACTGTACAGTCGCTGCAAAGAAGCATTAACCGTTTATTATCTACTACTCAATTAGGGATTACTCTTTCTAGTCTGGCGCTAGGTTGGGTTGGCGAAAAAACGATCGCTGTGTCAATTATTGTTTTAATTGAGCGGATTAATTTACCGAGCTATATCTCTAAATCTCTGGCTCACTCTCTGGCTTTACCCCTATCATTTATTATTTTGGCATACCTGCAAATCGTCTTGGGGGAACTGTGTCCTAAGTCGGTGGCTTTGATGTATCCTGAGCAGTTAGCTCGGTTTTTTGGTCCTCCTAGTGTTGCCATTGCGCGTATTTTTAGTCCTTTTGTGGCAATTTTGAACTTATCCACTCGTCTTTTGCTCAAGCTCATTGGAGTTGAATATAGCGGTGATGGCTGGTATGAAAAAGTCACCTCCGAAGAACTACAGTTGATAATTGCTACGGAAAAAGAATCGATTGGTTTGGAAGCAGAACAAAGGCAACTGCTTAAAAATGTGTTTGAATTTCGGGATGATACTGCCGAAGAAGTGATGATTCCCCGCACCGATATCAAATTTTTGACCCTAGATACTACTTTTGGTGAATTATTACAGGCGATCGCTGAATATGGCTATTCTGGGTATCCTGTAGTGGGGGAATCTCTCGATGATATCCGCGGCATTATTCACTATAAGAAACTAGCAGAACCTCTGGCACAGGGCAATATTAACTGTGATTCTACTTTAGAGTCATGGATAGAACCTGTGGGTTTTATTCCTGAATCAACATCGCTTAATGAACTTTTACCTTCCATGCAGCGATCGCAACAAAAAATGTTGGTAGTAATCGATGAATTTGGCGGAACATCTGGCTTAATTACTCTCCATGACTTAATTGCCGAGATCGTCGGCGATGCTGGTATCGATCCTGAAACGGGAATTGAAGCAGTCCAAAAGATAGACGAAAATACATTTTTGGTTTCGGCACAGATCAACTTAGAGGAAATGAACGAGCAACTAGATTTAACTCTGCCTCTAGCCGACGAATACAATACTTTAGGTGGCTTCTTGTTGGAACAATGGCAAAAGATCCCCCATCAAGGAGAAAAGCTGGAATATGAGAACCTAGCTTTCACTGTTACCATTGCCGATAGCAACCGACTCTATCAAATCCTCATTACTCGTTAGTCGACTATTTTTGACCCATATCTATCAGATTTAGCATGATTGATGGTTTAAATTGTAATAGATAAATACAATTAATCAGAATTATGGATGGAAGCTGGCTGATTTTAGCTGGAGGAGGTTTGGTTGCAGGGGTTCTAGCTGGCATCCTGGGCATTGGTGGCGGATTTATCATTGTATCTTTGTTAATTGCCTTAAACTATCCTTTTCCCCAGGCGGTTGCTACTAGTAGTCTGGTGATCATCATGAGTTCTAGTGCAGGTAGCTTTTATAATTGGAAAATGGGTTATCTGAATCTACAGAGGGTGATCTATCTAGCAATACCAGCGATTATCTTTGCTCCTTTGGGAGCATATTTAACAGGAGAAATACCAGAGTATATTTTGTTAATTGTTTTTGCCTCTTTTATGCTGATCAATATTGCCTTGATTCAGCTTAAACAGAGCATGGCGGCGAAGCAACATCAATCAACTAAGAGGTTTAACCCCGTAGCTTCTAGACTGATTACGGGAGGACTTGCTGGTTTTTTGGCTGGTCTTTTAGGAATTGGTGGCGGTGTGATTATGGTTCCTCTACAAATGTTGCTATTGAACGAAGACATTAAAACAGCAGTTCGCACCAGCTTAGGGGTGATTGTGACAGCAACGATTTCATCTTGTGTCTATCATTATCTCAAGGCAATGTTCTGTTTATTCCAGGTCTAATTTTAGGAATTAGTGGGATGTTAGGTTCTCAACTAGGAACGAGGCTACTGCCCAAAATGTCCAATTCTCTGGTGAGCAAAGTTTTTAATTTGTTTTTAGTATCGATGGCGCTATTCAACTTTTGGAAAGCCTGGATTAACTATCAAGGTTTGAACTAAATACAATCATTTATTTCATTTTAATTCCTAATACCTGAGTGTGCGCGCCTCTGGCTTGGGTAACACCGATGGTTCTTTCTGAGGCTTCGATCATCGGACGACGCAGACTAACTACAATAAACTGTGCTTCCTGTGCCTGTTGTTTGACCATCCGAGAGAGCTTTTCGACATTAGCACCGTCGAGGAACATATCTACTTCATCAAAGGCATAGAAAGGAGATGGACGATATTTTTGTAGAGAAAAAATAAAGCCTAATGCGGTTAAGGATTTTTCGCCCCCAGACATAGAACTAAGTTTTTGTACTGGTTTACCTTTGGGGTGAGCAACTAAGTTTAAACCACCGTTGAAAGGATCGTTTTCGTCTTCTAACTTTAGGTGTCCATCACCGTCGGATAGTTGGGCATAAATTTTTTGGAAGTTCTCATTTACCGCATCGTAAGATTCTTTAAATGCTCGTAAACGGAGAGTAGTAAATTTCTCTACCCGTAGCAATAATTCGGTTCTTTCTGCTTCAATTGTATCTAGTTTGTGGGAAAGTTCCTGTAGTCTGGCTTCGGTTTTTTCGTATTCTTCTAACGCCAACATGTTGACAGGTTCCATGGCTTCAAGACGTTTTTCGCCATTGCGAATCTGCTTTTGTAGCTGTTCTACCTGTTCTTGAAGATTGGCAAAAGTAATTGATTCTCCTGCTTCGATCCCATCATCATTAACTAACTGAGGAATTTCGGGAATAGGATCGGGGAGTTCTTGTTCTTGTTCGGCTATTTGCTGTTGTAAGGTTTCTAAAGTTGTTTGCCTTTCTTGCTGTATTGCTTGGAGTTTTTCTAATTTCCAGGCTTGTTTTTGATGGCGATCGCGCAATTCTTTTAGCTTATTTTCCAGGCGATCGCGTTCTTGTTTGGTTACTCCTAATTTTTCTGATAATTTAGCTAATTCTATTTCTGTAGTCGCAATTTTTTTGGCAATTTCTTTTAGCTGCTTGTTTATTTCTGCTTGTTGCTCTTTAATTCTTAATTGTTCATTAGTTAGTTGAACAATATTTTGTTCTGCTTCAGTAAATTTTTCTTTGGCTCTTTGATGTTTATTGGTTAATTCTAATAGTTTAGTTTCTGCCTGTCGTAAACCTTGTTCTTGTTGTCTTAGCTGTTCTTCTTGACGGGTAACTATAGAACGTATTTGTTGCCATTCACTTTGAGAATGAGAGTCTTCTAATATTTTTAGCTGCTGCTGCAATTCGTTTAAGCTTACTTCTTGTTGAGGAATTTCGCGATTTAAACTTTCTAAACGAGACTGAATCCCATCTCTTTCTTGACGGTTGTTGTGTAGCTGATTAATTAATAATTCTCTTTGTCCAGTTAAACGTTTTAAATCTTTTTCTAACTGTTCCGACAGCATTTTGTTATCTCGACCAAGCTGTCTAGCTGCGGTTAATTCCGACTCTAAATCCTTGATCTGCGCTACTCGATCTGCTATTCTTTGGTCATAGTTGTTTAAGATGCGGGCTATTTCTGCCAGACGCTCTTTTAACGCTTCAACTTCAGGTTCGCGGTTGGCTGTTACCCCAAAATGAAGGCTGGAACGACTAGATTGGCTGCCTCCCGTCATCGCCCCACTAGCTTCGAGAATTTCCCCTTCCAAAGTCACAATACGGTGCTTGCCTAACTGAGAACGGGCATTATCAAGATTGTCAAACACAATCGTTCCGCCAAATACATAGGCAAAAATCTCCTCGTAGCGAGGATCGCAGTCGACTAAATTGACAGCCAAGTCGATAAAAACCACGACCAAAAACGCATCGTGCAATATTGCCTAAAGATGGTGCTTGAATCTTATTTAAAGGTAAAAAAGTTGCTCTCCCTCCCCGCTCTCGTTTAAGCAATTCAATCCCCTGAGCAGCTACGCGATCGCTTTCGACGACAATAAAGCCTAATCTTCCTCCCGCAGCAGTCTCTAAAGCCAGGCGATAACGCTGTTCTACCTGCCCTAGCTGGACAACTAACCCTTCTATCCCTGAAAGATTGGAGTTGAGGATAATTTTACTGGCATAAGTTCCCTGTACTTCCTGCTGTGCCTGTTTCTTTGCTTCTAGTTTATCTAGCTCTCGCTGCTTGTCTCGCTGTTCTTTCAACAGACGTGCTTGGGTTTCTTGCTGTAAAGCGCGATCGCTTTCGGCTTCTGCTAACTGTTGGGCAATTTCCTGTACATGTCCTTGTTCTGTCGCTACCTGACTTGACAGAGAATCGTATTCAGCTTGCTTAACTGTTAATTCTGCATCAACCGCTTCTAAGGACTCAGTTTGTGATTGAATCGTATTATCTAACTGATTATATCTTTCACTAATTCTGGCTTGTTCAGTACGCTGAGGATTAAGAGTTGACTGGATTGCCGATACCTGACGAGATAAGTTTGCCTGTTCCTGCACCCAGGCTTCGGAAGCTTCGGCGATCGCATTAGCGTTATCTTTACTCTGGGTAACTGCTTCTCTGGCTGCAATTGCATTACTTGTTAGAGTAGGAATAATCTCCTGTTCCAACCTAGATTGCTCTTGAGCAAGCTGTTTGATCTCCTGTTGATGCTGTTCTAAGCTTTGTTCTGTCTGAACTAACGTTAGCTGCTGCTGCTGACTAGTATTATTTAATTCCCCTAGTTTTTGCTGTAGAGTAAGCTGCTTGGCTTTCTGGGTAGCTAAATCCGAGGCGACGGATAGCTGTTCATCTTCCCCTAAAGCCTTGACTTGAGCATTGAGGGTTTCTAATTTAGCATTCTCTTCCTTAACTTCTGTATCTAGCTTGATAATACTCTCCTGTAGCTGTAAGGCTTCTGTTTGTCCCGCAACAACCTGATGCTGTAACTCCTCTTGCTGTTGAGTAAGCGATCGCCAAACTAAAACCTGCTCATGAATTTTTTTTGCCTGTACCTGATCTTTTAACTTGCGATATTTTTCCGCTTTGACTCGATCTGCGGCTAGGCGATCGCGATTAGCAATCAGCTCTTGAGCAATAATATGGCATTTTTCTTCTTTTTCTCGCACTTTTTCAAGTGTATTACGAGTTTGCTGAATTTTACGATCAAATGCCCCAACTCCCGCTAATTCATCGATAATTTCCCGTCTTTCCTTAGAATTCATCGTAATGATGCTGGTAACATCACCCTGCAACACCACGTTATACCCTTCAGGATAAATCCTTAACTTCTGTAGCTGCTCATGAACCTCCGTCGCGCTAGACACTTCGCCGTTAATATAAAACGTTGAAGTATAATTACCCTTCTTACCTACCCGTAACCTACGAGTAATTTTCCATTCCAGACTATCACCATTGGCGATCGCAATTATTTTTTTATCATCTTGATCGATTGCAGCTTTTTCTGCTTCCTCTGCTTCGGTTTCTAATTCTGTTTCACCATGACTATTATTACCATTACTGTTGCTATTTTTATCTCTATTTTCTATCGCTGCCAATTCTTCAGCCGAAGAAATCAAATCTTTCGCATCAGTCACAGTTGTTACTACATCGGACAAATCACCTAAATCAGTCAAGTCAAAAGTAACAGAAACCACCGCTTCTGCGACTTTGCCATTAGCAATATGCTTATTGTTCACCAAATCAGGTAGGCGATCGGCGCGCATTCCCTTAGAACTCGCCAAATTTAAACAAAACAGCAAGGCATCTAAAATATTTGACTTTCCCGAGCCATTTGGTCCCGAAACTACGGTAAAACCAGGTAATATAGGAACTTTTGTTGTACCACCAAAGGATTTAAAGTGAGACAGTTCAACACGCTTAATATGAACCATGAACTATAGTTTCGACTCGGTAAAATAAAGTAGTATTTTTGTACTAATTGGCGGTCACGTTATTGGGAACACTACTGGTTGTACCTGTTATTAAGCAATATGGGTGGAAAAACTAGTTTTCTTAACACTTGGTAACAGTATATTCAGCGATCGCCGAGTGCTGGGCTTGTGCCAAATTCAGCTAATTTAACGATTTGCTGCCTTGTGATCTACATTACTAGGTGGGATACCTTCCATATTGATAATGCCCTGGATCACCGAGCCAACTATCGGTGCAGCAACGGTAGAGCCAAAGGTATATTTTCCACGAGGTTCGTCCACTACCGCTAAAACTGCATATCGGGGTGCTTCTACAGGAAATATACCCACAAAGCTGGTGATTTTGGCTTTGGCATCGTATCCTCCTTGACCAACTGCTTTTTGAGAAGTCCCAGTTTTACCCGCAATACGATAGCCTAGAATTTTCGCAGCATACCCACTTCCATCTTCAACCACTTCTTCCATCATTTCTAAAACCGTTTTAGCAGTTTTGGGTGAGAAGATTTGTTTGCTGTTTGGTGGTTGAAAATAGTGAAGATAGCCTTTATAGTCTGATAAACCTCTAACTACATGGGGCGTGATTAATTTACCTTGATTAGCTAGGGCTGCATGAAGCTGAATTAACTTAAGGGGAGTCAAAGAAAAACCCTGACCAAAAGAGGTAACAGCAGGTTCAATTTCTCTGACGGTAAATTCTACTTCGTTTTTTAATCTGCCTGGGGTGTAGCCAGGAATATCAAAATCGATCTGATCTTCAATGCCTAATTTTTGCAAATCGCGATAGTACTCTAAAGGTTTCATCCGTTGTATAACCTTGATCATGCCAACATTGCTCGAATATTTAAGAATTTCAGCTAGAGATAGTTTTCCTCTTGCTCCTTCTGTGGCAAAGTCATGATTACGCACCAGCGCATCCTTAATTTTAATTTCTCCCGTATCATTAAAAGTATCGTCAGGCTCAATGACTCCTGCATCCAAAGCTAAGGCAAGATTAATTGGTTTAAAGGTCGAACCAGGCTCATAAAGATCGGTGATTGCCCAGTTTTTAAATAGTTCAATCTTAGATTCATAGTAAGTATTCGGATTGTATGTGGGTTCTGATACCAAAGCAGCGATCGCCCCATCACGAACATCCATGACAATTACCGTACCCCGTTTGGCTTTATATTTATCCATCTGCACCTTGAGGGCATTGCGGGCAATCTGCTGTAATCTCAGGTCAATAGTTAGCTGTAGTCGCAGATCGTCGAAGTTAAATAGCTGTTGCGATCGCTCTAAATTTCCTGGATGAAAAATCGATTTAGAATTTTCAAAGCTGCGAGTCATCTTCCAGCTGATCGGCTTGCGCTCTAAAAGCTTATTTTGAGTATATTCTACTCCTGCTTGGGGAGTACGAGTGCTGTCTAAATTAACATAGCCTGTGACCTCTGCGGCCATATCTTGATGAGGATAAAAACGAGTGTAGTTTTGCTTGAGATCCAAACCATCAATTTGCATCGCCACAATTTTCTCTTTGGCAGATTCGGGCAAATCTTCTGACAAACGGATTCCCCAGTCTTGTTTAGCAAAGATGGCTAATAGTTCTGCTGGGGTTTGATTGCCCAATATTGCTGAAAGTTGTTCGGCGATTTCTGCTGCGGGTACTGCTTCTGAGTTACGTCTAAATAGATGAGGATGGACGTAAAGAGTATAGGTAATGCGGTCGGTGGCTAAAACATTTTGCTGGCGATCGACGATTTGACGACGAGGAATATAAAAATTCAGCTTGGTTGTTTGCTGATCTGTCGCGATCTGGCTTAATTTTTTCCCTTGAGGTGCTTGCTCGTATTGAATTACAGGATCGATGATTTGGAGATAATACAGTTTAGTTCCCAACGCAAATGCTCCCATAACTAGAATACCCCAAATGATCAACAATCTGGCGATCGCCGAACTCGCAGTTGGCATTGCTCTATCCCAATCACTGTTGCGACCCTTGCGGGATACAGGACGACGTTGTGGCTGCTGACGTTTAGCTGGTTTTAAGGAATTTTTGCTATTTAACTTGAAAGGGAGTTTAAACTTAGATTTGGACATAGTTGAGCTTCTAAGCTGTCTAACATTTAAGATAAGTTATTGGTATTTTTTTGCTATCTACATAAATTTACTTAGATTGCTCGACTCAGTAATTTCATGCAAAGGTAACTGTATCAATTAAAGTTATTTTGACTTTTATCTAGAGAACAATTAGTAAATAAAAAGCAGCAAAAATTGATACTAACTAATAACCCTGAAAATCTCAATTTTTTTTGGCTTAATATCCCAAACTTTCATGTTTTAACTTGGCTATTTCTTGCTGGCTTTGCTGAGGATCTGCTGGCTTTCTCACTTGAACTTTAGCGGGACTAACAAAAATTGCCGATTCTGGCTTGGAGATGATTAATCTTTTGTCCTGTCCTGCTTCTTGAGCAATCTGATATTTAATCGTTTCGTTAACTGCTACTAATTGACGTTCCTGTAGCTGTAAATTTTCTAAATGTTGATACTCCTGACTCCATAGATCGGGAATTTTTACCGTAGAGACATAAAGACTGGTGCTGGCAGTCATGGTGGCGATCGCCAAACCAAAAGAACTTTTTTGGATTAAGGAAAGGGTTTTTAGCTTTTTAGGCAAACTGTTGGAACGGAAAGCCTTCGGTTTAACAAGTTTTGTCGGTTGATCTGGCGATGCCCTTTGGGCTGGCGAAGCCAATCGCTGAACTATGTTCGACTGATTAACAACCTCGTTGGGTTGAGCTTGAGGATAATAGTAATCAGTCGAAAAATCAGGTTTTCTAAGAGCCGACATTGATCAATCTCCATGTTTTTTGTTAAGCCATTGGGCGAATTTTAGCTTACATTCAAAAAAATGATAAGAGCAAAATTATTAAAATTAATAGTTGATCTTGAAGTCAATAAAGAGAAGATGAAGCTTAGATAAAGATTGAATAAAAAAAATATTTTGGTTTAATTTTTTTCATTTTTAAGCGATATTAAATCGCCAATTATTTTCTTGATTGTTTATTATGCCCAAATTCTCCTGATTACTCCCAAAGATTTACTCTTAATAAGTAATGATTTAATTACAGCTCTAAAAAAACTAAGCAAACTATGCAGGTAATAATTGTTGGCGCAGGTCCTACAGGTGCAGTACTGGCATTAATGTTAGTCAAAAAAGGAATTAAAGTAAAACTAATCGAAGCATCTCGTAATTTTAAACGACAATTTCGGGGCGAAGGGTTGATGCCCAGTGGCTTAGATGCTCTCAAACAGATGGACTTGCTCAAGCTATTATCAGATATTCCTCATCGAACTATCGATGCTTGGGAATTTTTGTTATCTGACCGTAGTTTATTTAAAGTGAATGAACCGATAGAAGCAACAGGAAGCTGTACCACAGTAGTTTCACAACCTCATTTGTTAGCAGCAATTATTCAGCAGGCACAAGCTTATCCTCAATTTGAATTTACCCAGGGAGAAGCCGTTCAGGATCTTTTATCAATCAATAAGCGTATTTGTGGCGTTAAACTTGCTTCTGGAACAGAAATTAATGCCGATCTGGTGATTGCTGCTGATGGACGTAATTCGCTAGTTCGCAAAAAAGCAGAAATTGATTTAACTAAGCTGCACAGTAGTATTGATATTCTCTGGTTCAAACTTGATTCTGGAGCTTTATCTCAATCAAGCAATATTTTTTATTCCATTATTCAAGGCAAAGATGCCTTTGGTTTGTTTAGAAGTTCATCTGGTCAACTACATCTTGGCTGGGGACTTCATGCAGACGATAATTACGATTGGAAAACCGTAAATTGGGTAGAAAAACTGGCTGCTACCTCTCCTCCTTGGTTAGCAGAGCATATCCTGAAACATCAAGCTAGCCTAACTCAACCGTTGTTGTTATCTGTTACCGTCGGTAGATGCGATCGCTGGTCAATCCCTGGACTACTTTTACTGGGGGATGCAGTCCATCCCATGTCACCAATCCGCGCTCAGGGAATTAACATGGCATTTCGTGATGCGATCGTCGCTGCTAATCACTTAATTCCTATACTAAGCAAGGGAGCTAATTTAAGTCAGATTGACGCGGTATTACCCTTAATTCAACAGGAAAGAGAACCAGAAATTATCCGTATTCAGCAACTACAGGCACAGGAAACGGGTCAGGCAGAACTACTATACAACAGCGCTTTTGTTCGCTGGGGTGCTAAAACCTTTGCGCCGATAATTAGTCCAGGTATTAAATATTCTTGGTTAAAAAGACAAAAACAACTACGCCAGGGAGTAACAAAAGTTACTTTGAAAGCTTATAGCTTATAGCTACGAACTAATAAGTTGTGGACAAAAGTAATTCACATCAGGCGTATTTGATATAAACTACATTTAGATTGAAATATTCAAAGGTCAGGTTTTCTGCCGTAAAGACATGGCTTGCCTGACCATTGGTTCAGAGAAAATAGAAAAAGCATGTCATCTAGATTTTTTCCTTTTTCTCAATCTCAATGAATACACGAGAATAAAATTCTAGACAGCTTCTAGATTCTTTTCTCCCGTCCGAATACGTACAACTTGATCTACAGGGTAAACAAAGATTTTGCCGTCGCCAATCTCCCCAGTGCGAGCAGCAGTGATAATTTTGTCTACTACCATATTGACCTGATCATCTTCAATAACAATTTCAATTTTGAGCTTTTGGAGAAACTCAACCGTATATTCAGAACCGCGATAACGCTCAGTTTGACCTTTTTGACGACCAAATCCCCGCACCTCAGAAACAGTCATACCAACTACTCCAGCATTAACCAGAGCTATTTTGACTTCATCTAATTTAAAAGGTCTGATAATAGCTTCTATTTTTTCAATTTCCTATCTCCTATCTTTAATTATGAAAGATTGACTTTCACTATTTTACGTGTATTTATCTAGAAAGCTAGTCCAAAAAGATCGAAAATGTAATGGTTTAATTATCTTGTAAAAAAGAAAGCATCGCTTATTGATGTTTATTTTAAGACTTGTTTAATCGTTTTTTAATCATCAATAATTGCATCGCGATCTAGCAACAAGAGATTACGCAGACTACCAGTATCAAGATCCGTTAACCACTGTTCCCCTGCACCAACAGTTTGTTCGGCTAGTTCTTTTTTGCTTTCAATGATGTCGTTAATTCGCTCTTCTAAAGTACCCGTACAGACAAACTTATGTACCTGCACATTGCGCTGTTGTCCGATGCGAAATGCCCGATCTGTCGCCTGATTCTCTACCGCAGGATTCCACCAGCGATCAACGTGGAAGACATGATTTGCTCTGGTGAGATTGAGTCCAGTTCCTCCAGCTTTCAGGGATAAGATGAAGATTTTAGGGCCATTGGGTTCATTTTGGAAGCGGTCTACCATTTCTTGTCTGGTTTCGCGGGGAGTTGCGCCGTATAAGAACATCACTTCTTCTTTGAGCTTTTGGGACAGATAGGGTTTGAGTATCTTACCCCACTCGGCAAACTGAGTAAAAATTAAAGAGCGATCGCCTTCATCGACAATTTCTTCGAGCATCTCTTCTAAACGCAGTAATTTACCAGAGCGATCGCCGAAATGTTCTGTTCCCACAATTGCTTTTTGAGCTTGATTTTTATCTAGTAATGCGGGATGGTTGCAAAGCTGTTTAAGACGCAATAATAGGGTCAGAATTAAGCCACGGCGTTTAATCCCGTCAGCATCTTCAATCTCTTCAAGAGAGTTGTCTACTAACTGTTGATAGAGTTCTGCCTGTTCTGCCGATAGCCCGCAAAATACATTCATCTCCTGCTTGTCGGGCAAATCTTGAATAATATTTTGATCGGTTTTTAACCGACGCAGAATAAATGGTTGGGTAAGAGATCTAAGAATGTTTAAGGATTCGCGATCGCCATATTTTTCAATTGGGGCAGCAAATCTTTTTTGAAAGAAGTTGCGATTACCCAAAAATCCTGGGTTGAGAAAGTCAAGAATTGACCATAATTCAGTGAGGCGATTTTCTACTGGTGTCCCAGTTAAGGCAATGCGGAATCCTGCGGGAATCTCTCGAACTGCCTGAGACTGTTTTGCCGAGGGGTTTTTAATATTTTGAGCTTCATCTAAAACTATTCCTTGCCAATCTATACCTGATAAGGTTTTTTGATCGCGATGCACGAGGGAATAGCTGGTAATTACTAGCTGTTGATCTTTTACTGTTTTGGCAAATGACTTTCCTTGTTCTCTTTGATTACCATGATGAATCATGGTTTTTAATTTAGGAGCAAATTTCTTAACTTCTCGTTCCCAGTTGTTAATTACAGAAGTGGGACAAACTAATAGTGTCGGTTTTTTTAACAGCTTTTGCTGTTTGAGATTGAGCAAGAAGCCAATTAACTGTATAGTTTTGCCCAAGCCCATATCGTCGGCTAGACAAGCACCTAGTCCCCAAGTATCTAAAAAGGATAGCCAGCCCACACCTTTTGCCTGATAGGGACGTAATTCGCCCTGAAAATCCTTGATCTTATTTACGGGTTCAACGGATTTATCATCAGAAAGATTATCTAATAAGCCTGCTAAAACTCCTGTCGGTTCAAACTTAACTACGGGCAACTTGGCTAAAGTTTTGGTATCTCCTGTCGATAAACGCAACGCATCTTCAACTGAAAGATCTAGCTGATCGTTAGACTGATCTAATACCGCTTGGGCAGCCCTTACATCGGCTGGTTGTAGGGCAATCCATTGTCCATCAATTTCCACAATTGGCGACTTCTGCGCCAGCAGCTTTTTAAAGTCTGTTTTAGACACAGTGCGATCGCCTACCGCAATTTCTAATTTATACTTGAGCATACTTTGCAGACTTAAACGTTCTCCTTGTCTTTGGGAGACGCTAGCGGTCATTTTGATGCCCAATCTTTGCCCGCTATTGTCGTTGGTTAAGCCAGGAGGTAGAATTACGCCTAAACCATTGTCTCTTAATTGCCAAACCTTCGCTCGAATAAACTCATACACCTGAATTGGATCGAGAGTACAGCTAATCGGTTGACTACGATCTAAACTCCCTCGCACAGGTTCATAGATGCGAGTTGCTAATCCTAAACCTTTAAGCAGGGTTTCCTGAGGGTTTTCAATGGTGCGATCGCCAATTTTGAGAAATTCAGCAGAACATTGCCAGATTGTCCCTGCATCCACAATAAAATCGAGATTATCTAAAGCTTGTAAATAATAGTTTAAAGACCAGTCTGGCTGTTGGCTATCTTCCTTGGTTGCCATCGGTGGTGTGAGTACAAAACAAACTCGATAACGATTTAAGCCTAGTTCATTTTGCCGACTAACTATATACTCGCTAACAGGTAACGTCCAGCTATATAATGCATGTATTAGACGGTTAACATTGCTTTGATTTGTTTCTAATACAGAAGATGCCGACAGCGATCGCAACCAGGGTTCAATACTGATATCTTTATAACTAGTAGGATTATAATCAATCCAAGAACGCAACCGCGCATCTAAAAGTAGGGAAAGCGATCGCAATAATAATCCTTCCTCGGTAGTATTGGCTTGAGATTCTTCCGCATCTAAATATGCTAAACAAGCTTCTGGTAGTGCTTGGGTAAATTTTGCTAACCGTACTCGATCAACTTCACTATCGATTAAAGGTTGCCAAACACCTCTATAACTTGTTTTGCGAGATTTTTTTACTTCAATTCCTGGCAAAAACTTTTGTCTGACGATTAAATCTAATGCCCAGCGATATATATGCGACCAATAACGAAGATCTCCCGCTAAATAATCTGTTCCAGACTGTAGCGCACTGAGGGATAATATCTGCAATAAACTAATGGTTTCCTCGATCGTCAAACGAAATCCTTTTACTTCCCAAAGATAAAGATCTAGCTTTGATTCATTTTCAACTGCGTTTCCTGCAAATACAGGCTGTACTTTCTTGCTTTGTGCCGACTCGGTAATGATTGTCGGCATCCCTACTAGCTGAGTATGCCACTTGCTTTGATTCAATAAATCGCCAACTTCTAATTCATGGCTTGGGAATCGATCCAGCAATTCTGAACGTTGCAAACTAAAGGGATGAATAAAATCCCCTGACTTATTGAGAGAGAAGGTTTCGTTAACCAAAGAACGCCAAGCTTGTCCCCAGACAAAGAAATAATCTTGACCCGCATTAACGATCCAACTGCCGTGAATAATTGACATAGTTATCTTAATTGAGACTAGACAAGCCAAGCGTAAGGGGCGTAATTTTGTTACTACACCTTAAACTTATAAATACGAACTACATCCTTCCCAATCCCATAGCTGATTCGTTGAAGAAGAAACATCGTAATGTAATGATTAGTTTAGCAAGTTTACTCGCTCGCCTATTATTTATTACTTATTACTTATTAATTACTTCATAAATGTCTGATGGTCTGCGTCTCATGACTTTAAAATATTTAAGAAAGCTCAAAACTCTTATCATATTTGTAGCTAACAAGTACAGTTCTCTAGCTTTGCTAATTAAATAATTTGAACTTAAAACGACAATATTTACACTATTTAGCATTCTCAATTGCGATCATCACCCTGATCTCGAACACTTTGGCGACACCTCAAATTATGGCTGAGTCTATATCACCAGAACAGATCCAAGCAATGATCGTCAGACAGGCTCAAGCTTGGGAAGAGCAAAATGTTCAGGCGATCGTCAATGATTTTGCCGAAGAGGCGATGTTTATAGCCGCAGGGTTTAAATTTACAGGTAAGCAGCAAATTAAACAGGCAGCCCAAGATTACTTCAAACAGTTTTACCATACCTCTGTAAAAATCAAACGCACTATTGTTGACGGCGATCTCGGTGCAGTGGAATGGGACTGGCGCGACCAAAACCGTAAAACTGGCAAAGAAAGTCTTGCAGAAGATGCAATTGTCTTTGAATTGGCAAACGGAAAAATTTTGTACTGGCGTGAATATATTGAAAAGAAAAAATAGGTATAAGCTAAACTTATAACTTACATTAATAATAACAATGTAGCAAACCTTGATAAAGTATAAATACTCAGCTATTGTAGTTACAAGAGCAAAAGCATATTATAAATAAGGTTAGTAGCTCATCTAGTTTAGAACCTAGACAAATAAATAAATAACACGCAATCATAAACACAATGACAACAACTTTACAACAGCGCGAAACACGTGGTGCTTGGGAGAATTTCTGTCAGTGGGTAACAAGCACCAACAACGTATCTATGTCGGTTGGTTCGGAGTCTTAATGATCCCCACACTCCTAGCAGCAACAACTTGTTTTCTTATC
>JAAUOU010000089.1 GCA_012034765.1 Pleurocapsaceae cyanobacterium CSU_1_1
AGGTATCTGAATTGAGTTATCCATCATGACCACCACAGTTAATCCGATTTATTCATCATCCCAAAGTAGTCATACTCTTGACAACTACACCATATCTAGTGTCTACCACGGGAATTCCAGAAGAGCCGAGATGTTTACAAGTAAGTAATGACTATGATTCGTATTTTGCTCGTAGATGATCAAATTATCATCCGTCAAGGACTGAGAAGCTTACTCGAATCTCAAGCAGATTTTCAAATAGTTGGGGAAGCAGAAAATGGTAAAACTGCGATCGCTCTAGTCGAACAACTTTATGACACCCCCGAACAACCAGATTTGATTTTAATGGATGTGCGGATGCCTGTTATGGATGGGGTAGCTGCAATTAAGAAGCTATCAGAGCAATTTAGTTCTATTCCAGTTTTGGTATTAAGCACCTTTGATGATGATGAATATATTACCCAAGCGATGCAATTTGGGGCTAAAGGCTATTTACTCAAAGATACAGCTATAGAAGAGATTGCTACTGCGATCAGAACTGCTATCAAAGGTTACACTCAACTAGGGCCTGGTTTATTTCAGAAATTTTTAGTCACATCTGCTCAACATCATTATCCTTTGTCTCAGGAATTATCTACTACTTTACAAGCCCTTTCTCCCAGAGAAAAAGAAGTTTTAGCCTTAATTGCCCAAGGCGCAAGTAATAAAGAAATCGCCCAAAAATTATATATATCCGAAAGAACTGTCAAAGCTCACGTTACGAGTATTCTCAGTCAATTAAACTTGCGCGATCGCACTCAAGCAGCCATTTTAGCGACTCAGTATCGATTACTCTAGCAACTAGAGCTTATCCCAATGCTATACATCCTTGACTTTTGACTCATAAAATAACCCCCCACTTAGCAAATATCCCAGATGAGACATCAATCAAGGAGAGGCTTCAAGCTTGGTAACTTGATAATTGTTAATTCATTACCAACTACTACGTCCTCAATATTGTTCTAGAATAAACTATTTTAGTAAGTGCGGGGCGCACCTTCAAAACTACGATTCCCAGCGCCACCACGATTATTATCGCGAGGTCTGGCTTTATTTACTCTTAACTCTCTCCCCATCCATTCTGCGCCGTCTAAATTTTCAATTGCTTTGGTTTCCTCATCATCACTGCTCATCTCTACAAAACCAAATCCTCTAGGACGACCAGTTTCGCGGTCTGAGGGCAGAGAAACTCTAGATACAGTACCATATTCTTCAAAAACAGTCGTAAGATCTTCTTTAGTAACCTCGTAGTTAAGGTTGCCGACATAGATTGACATAGATTGTCTCCTGATTTGCGAAATTGTTTTGAGATCAATATTGGGAAAGAAAGCTTGCCGATTTATCGTCAATCTATAGATACTCCAGAGCTTATGACAAATTGAAACAAACGTGTCTACCGAATTGAAATCTCTATTTTCTAGTACATTAACACAGCCAAATTAAAAGGACTCATTAAAAAACGGAAATAATCTTAAAAAATAACAAATGAATCAGATCTAATAGCTAATAGTTGTATAAAGAGTGTTTTACAAGCTGATAGCGCAGATGAATTAAGTAATAATAAATCCTATAAATGGACGTAATGTATGACACCCAATGGAACTAAACACAATGAATTACGGCAATTAGTTCGCTCGCAGCTAGAATTACTGTTAGAAAGCGGTAACCTAGAGGGAGCTAAGTCTCTTTTAATTCCCGTACAGCCAGTAGATATTGCTGAGGCAATTGAAGGTTTACCAGAAGCTATTCAGCTAATTGCTTTTCGTTTGCTTTCTAAAGCAGAGGCGATCGAAGTTTATGAATATCTAAATAGTGATGTTCAACAGGCGCTAATTCAAGAATTTAAAAGACAGGAAGTATTAGACGTTGTGGATAAAATGTCTCCTGACGATCGCGCGCGGATGTTTGATGAACTACCCGCCAAAGTAGTGCGTCGTCTCTTATCTCAATTAAGTCCTAAAGAACGTCAGGCTACAGCTATTTTGCTTGGTTACGGCGAAGATACAGCAGGGCGAATCATGACCCCTGAATATATCTCTCTAAAAGAGACATTAACCGTCAGCCAAACTTTAGAACATATTAGAAGCTTGGCTAATGCCTCTGAAGTTGTTTACTATCTCTACGTTACGGGTAGTTCTCGGCAGCTTACAGGGATTGTATCTTTAAGAGATCTGGTGATCGCAGCGCCAGATACCAGCCTGGTAGAGATTATGACCCGTGATGTGGTTTTTGTTCATACTGATACCGATCAAGAAGAAGTCGCTCGCACCATCCAACGTTACGATCTAGTGGCATTGCCTGTGGTAGATAGTGAAGATCGTTTAGTTGGGGTGGTCACAGTAGATGATGTGATTGATATTATCGAGCGGGAAGCCACAGAAGATATTTATGCTCTTGGTGGATTACAGTCCGACGGCGACAATTATTTTCAAACTAGTTTATGGACTGTTGCTCGTCGTCGTGTTGTCTGGTTATTAATCTTACTGCTGACAAATACGGTTACAGGGGCAATTATTCGATCGCAAGAAGATCTCTTACAACAGGTGGTAATTCTGGCAGCTTTTATTCCGCTCTTAACTGGAACAGGAGGGAACGTTGGCGCACAGTCTTCTACGGTAGTAATAAGAGGCTTAAATACTGATGAAATTCAGAATATGGGGGCAAGTAAAGTTGTTTTCCGTGAGGCAGCAGCAGGTATATTGTTGGGTTTGCTTTTGGGCAGTATGGCGACTGTCTGGGCATATTTTCTTCAGGGAAATATATCAGTAGCTTTGTCTGTAGGAATTAGTCTCATTGCGATCGCTCTTTTGGCTTCGGTAGCTGGTTCGGCATTACCTTTTTTGTTTCGTAATTTAGGTTTAGATCCAGCCCTGATGTCTGCTCCCTTCATCACCACTGCTGTCGATGTCCTAGGAGTCCTCATCTACTTTTCGATCGCTCGAACTATTCTGGCTTTATAACTGCTGATTGCTCATTGCTCACTGACTCAAGGGTGAGTTGTACCATCGGGCATAACTGTTCCTTTCCAGTTAACACCACTTAGAATACTACCTTTCAGGTTAGCACCTCTTAGATTAGCACCTCTTAAATAAACATCAACTAAGCTGGCACTTTCTAGGTTGACTTTTTCCAAGGTAGCTTTAAACAGTAAGGCAAATCTAAAGTTAGCATTTTGCAAATTAACTCCTTGTAATTTAGCTCCCTGTAAGTTGGCAGAACCAAAATCGATTTTGTTATCTTGTCGCATATTTGACAAACTCAATTGTGAGATAGTTGCCAGACTGCTATTACTTCGATCCGTATCTTTTAAAACAGCTCCTGCTAGAATGGCGCTGCGTAGATTAGCCGAACGCAGGTTCGCACCTTGTAAAGATGCCTGTTCTAAATTTGATTGGCGCAAACTACAGCCGCTCAGATCGGCTCGATTAAAACTAGCAAAGCTAAGATCCGCATCCGTAAAATTAGCCTCGCTTAAATCTGCACGAGTAAAATCTGCCCCGCTTAAATCTACTCCTGTCAAATTTGCCCCACTTAGGTTAGCTCGACTCAGATTAGCTCCACTTAGGTTAGCTCGACTTAGGTTAGCCTCGCTTAAATCAGCATCCGCCAGGTTAGCACCACAAAAAAAGGATTGACTAAGATTTGCATCGCTTAAGTCTACTCTGGCTAAAGAGGCATTTTCTAAATTAGCCCAGCTTAGATCTGCTCCTGCTAAATCTGCACTGTTTAAATTAACTCTTGCCATGTTTGTTTTAATCAACCGAGCATTGCTGAGATTTGCCCGACTGAAATTAGCATCTGTCAGGTTAGTACCACTAAAATTTGCCCAATCTAGCTCAGTGCGACTAAAATCTATGTTGACTAGTTCAGCCTGTAGGATCTGAATTTGACTGAGATTAGCACGACTAAAATCTCGATCGCCCTGTTGGTAAAGCAGTATTAACTCTTCTGCATCCATTAAATTAAATTGCCATTGCAACAACTAGCTGTAGAACACTATATTTTATAATTCCCGATCGCTACTCTAAAATAACAGCAAATTTTTGGTCTATTCAATTTCCTGAGTGAGTAGCTGCCATTCCGTGAGAACTGCTTGAGGAATTTTTAGAGCTAGCTCTCTATTGTTTTGTAGCGGGACAGATAATTTTAAGCTTTGTTTATTTGGCAGTTGACTTATAATTGAAGTCAAATCATATTGTCCCACATTGGACGCAGGGGAAGATTGAGCATAAGCATCAGTGGCAGTCAAGATCTTGCCTTGGGAAGTAAGAATTTCTAAAGATTGAGGATGATTAAAAGAATTCATACCTGGAAATCCTACCAGACGTAAATAATAGGTATTCTTCTGATTTTGGGTATTGTCGGGAAATAATAATACCTGCCAAGTATTGCCGTCGCGATCTTTGAGGGAGTCTTGGGCATGATAGCGCAACACACCAGGGGTTTCATGATGTTGTCTCAAAAGTGCTGTTGCTGAAGAGCAAAAATTTCCCCAACTCACAATTAAAATTAAAGTAAAAGCAAGCAAACGATTTAACCAGCGATTTAAAGCCTTACTGGGAATTAATAGACTAGTTTGTCGATTAAACATATTAACTATAGTTTCTCAATATTTTCCAAGATTACCTAGTTTTAAGCTAAATACAGTTTATCTTCGCTTTGCTTTCCAAGTCCCGCCGTAACGATAGTAAGGATTATCTTGGCTAACTTCTTGCCAACAGTCAGGACATACTAATACCCAGTTTTCATTCTCTTGATATTGTATACGGTAGCGAATATCTGCTAAATTATGGCAAATATGGCAAGGTTTTGATTTTAATTTAACCATATATTAATTAGCTTCAGACTTAGATTACTGTTGATCGAGCAATTGTCACCTGTTCATTTCCTACTTTACTAGACAAACTCAAGTTAAAATAAGCGTTACAATCCTCTTCTCCTTCAATTTTAGGTAGTGATTAATGAATCTTGCTTTATCTCGATTTGGTTCGCAGATGTCGCAGCTAACGGGAGTTAGAGCGATCATGAAGGACATTATTGAAACCTTGCGAAATAGCCAAGGAAGAGAGTTTATTAACCTCAGTGCAGGAAACCCCGTAATTTTGCCAGAGGTTGAGCAGTTATGGCGCGACTGTACTCAAGAGTTATTAGATAGCGATGAATATGGCGAAGTGGTTTGTCGTTATGGTTCATCCCAAGGGTATACGCCTTTGATTGAAGCGATTGTCGAGGATTTTAATGCCCGTTATGGTTTGGAGTTGAGCGATCGCCATATTTTAATTACAGGGGGTTCTCAAGCTCTTTATCTCTTTGCTGCTAATGCTTTTGGCGGTTATACAACCTCAGGGGAACTAAGACAGGTAGTTTTACCTCTTAGTCCTGACTATACGGGATATGGCGGGGTAAGTCTAACTCCAGAGGCTTTGTTGGCATATAAACCGACTTTAGAAATTGATGAAGCGAACCATCGGTTTAAATATCGTCCTGATTTTAGTCAGCTACAAATTAATCAACAAACTGGGTGCGTAATTTTTTCTCGTCCCTGTAACCCTACAGGAAATGTAATTAGCGATGAGGAAGTAACTAAGATTGCTAATTTAGCTGCTAGTCATAATGTTCCTGTGCTAGTAGATTCGGCTTATGCGCCTCCTTTCCCTGCTTTAAACTTTACCGAGATGACTCCGCAGTTTGGAGGGAATATTATCCATTGTATGAGTCTATCCAAGGCAGGATTACCAGGAGAAAGAATTGGAATTGCGATTGGCGATCCTCACTTGATTGAGATCTTAGAGTCTTTTCAGACTAACGCCTGTATCCATTCTTCTCGCTATGGACAAGCGATCGCCGCTAAAGCAATTTCATCTGGTAAACTAGCGAATCTGTCGGTCAACGTGATTCGTCCTCACTATCAACGTAAAATAGAGGTTTTGGAAAATACTCTCGATGCAGCTATGCCAGATATTCCTTGGTATTTACATCAGGGAGAAGGGGCAATTTTTGCCTGGCTATGGCTAAAAGATTTACCGATGACAGACTGGGAATTTTATCAAGAATTGAAGCAGGTAGCAGTAATTGTTGTCCCTGGAAGTACTTTTTTCCCTGGCTTACAAGCAGATTGGCAGCATAAACAGCAGTGTTTACGCATTAGCTTAACGGCGACGGAGACAGAAATAGCCGAGGCAATGAAACGTTTAGCCAAAGTTGCCCAGCAAGTATACAGCAGTTTTCAATTGGATAGACTACCAACCACTAACCACTAACCACTAACCACTAACCACTAAAATATGAACGATGAATCCCTAACTATCAATCAACCAGAATTATTAGCAGTTGGCACAATTACTTCTCCTCAAGGTTTAAAAGGAGAGTTGCGCGTATATGCCGATTCTGATTTTCCCGAACGTTTTACCAAAGCAGGAATTCGCTGGCTACAGCATCCTGATACATCTGCTATTACCGAAGTGCAGTTAAAAGGTGGTAGATATCTAACGGGTAAAAATCTCTATGTCATTAAGCTAGAGGGAATTGAGAATCGCAACCAAGCAGATGAATTGCGTAACTATAAATTGTTGGTGGATAAAAGCGATCGCCCTAAACTAAGTAAAGATGAATATCATGTTGCCGATCTTGTGGGTGCAGAAGTCTATCATCAAGAGACAGGAGAAAACATTGGCGTAGTAGTGGATCTTTATTCTGCGGGTAACGATTTATTAGAAATTAGGTTACATAAGCAGCCAGAAAATAATCGTCAGCCAGAAAAAGATCTTTCTCAAGTCAGCCGTCGCAGCAAACGTAAAAAGTATCGCCCAAAACCTAATAACCCCGTCACTATATTTATCCCCTTCGTTAAAGAAATTGTGCCGATAGTAGATCTAGCTAATCAGCGTCTTGAGATATCTCCCCCTGATGGTTTAATTAATATTCACGAAACAGAGTAAAATAGCGCTGTTTTAAGCAGTGGGTTTTTGCTCCACCCAATTTCTAAGCTTTAGCGCAAGACAGGCCATTCAGGACTCGAACCTGAAACCTACGCCTTAGAAGGGCGTTGCTCTATCCAGTTGAGCTAATGACCCATATTTGCCAAATAATATTAACACATTATTATCAGTGATTGCGCAAAAAAATTGACTGGTTAGCCAAAATTCCTGAAACTGTTGAACCATTTGCAACCAGCCAGCCAGCTAACTAAACGTCAAAATAATATCTGACAGCTCCTGTTTGTTCATCATTATCAACATGAGCCAATCCTTGCTTAAGAGCTTTATTTAATAACATTTCTACCTGATCTAAAGGCAACTCTGTCGCTAACATTGCTTGACCAACAGAGAGAGCATTATTATGATTTGCTGCCGCTTTGAGCAAAATCAACATGGGGTCAGATTTTTTAGGCGTAGCTACTTCTTGTTTGACTAAAGTTACTTGTGGACCATTATTGCGTGCTTCTACCGTTGCCTCATACAACAGGCGCATATTTCTCTCCCTAGTCATTCCAGGAATTAAAAACAAATCAACAAATTGACCAACGCCAAAAAAACCAAAAGTTAAAAAGTAGACTAGCCCACTAGTAATCTTGCCAGAATAAAAGCGATGGATTCCACAAAACCCCATCAAACCAAATGTCCACAGAATATAGGCAACTCCAGGATCGACCTCTTGTTTCTTCTGGTTCATGTTACAAATTAGATTAATAATATCTAGGGTATTTTTATTATAAACATTTTGCTTTGGCGATTACTTAAAAAACCAAAGCTATTAATCATTTGTAAGCTTTGAGCTAATAGTTTGGCACTGCCTAATTAGGGCATAGATTCTGTTTGATTAGCAACAAATCTAACTTAATTCACAACTTTAGGGGCTGAACCTTGGACTTGACATTATACCTTTACTATATTTTTCCTCCTTGATCGGTTATTCTTTGTCTGAGATATTATTTCATGAGCGAATATTAACAAATGTATCTCGCTTTTGGATAAGCTATTGATATATATCTAGCTTCGTGGGTGGCAAAGAGAGGAGTCGATTGAGCAAGCAAACAACCCTAATAGACCGATTACACGAACAAGCGAGTACCCAGCCTGACAAAAAGGCATTTACTTTCTTGGCTGATGGTGAAACTGAAATCGATAGTCTCACCTACCAACAGCTAAACGAGCAAGCGATGGCGATCGCTTTTATTCTTCAAAGTTATGATGCTCAAGGTCAAAGAGCCTTACTGCTTTTTCAGCCAGGACTAGATTTTATTACGGCTTTTTTGGGCTGTTTATATGCAGGCGTTGTAGCTGTTCCTGTTTACCCACCCAGGGCAAATCGTTCTCTTGAGAGGTTACTAGCGATTGTTGCTGATGCTGAAGCTACTTTTGCTTTAACCACCACGTCGATTCAAGAACAAGTTGCCAGTAAATTTGCTAGTCATAACGCTACGGAAAATATTAAGTTTATCGCTACTGATACCTTAAACATAGATTTAGCCAAGAGCTGGCAAGATCCAAAAATCACTTTAGACAGCCTAGCTTTTCTGCAATATACAAGTGGTTCGACGGGCAAGCCCAAAGGCGTAATGGTTAGTCATGGCAATTTGATGGCTAATTCTGATACCATTCAGCATTGCTTTGGTAACAAATCAGAACATGTTCTGACATCTTGGCTACCGCCATATCACGATATGGGCTTAATTGGTTCGATTATTCAACCAGCCTATGTTGGTGCATCGATGTATCTAATGGCTCCTGTTACCTTTCTCCAGCGCCCTTATCGTTGGCTACAGGCAATCTCCAACTATCGAGGACAGACTAATGGAGGCCCTAATTTTGCCTATGATCTTTGTGTAGAGAGCATTACACCAGAACAAAAAGCCACTTTAGACTTGAGTTGTTGGGAGCTAGCCTTTTCTGGTGCAGAACCAGTTAGAGCTGAAACCATAGAGCGTTTTAGCGAGTATTTTCGTGAGTGTGGTTTTCGTCGTCGGGCTTTTTATCCTTGTTACGGGATGGCAGAATCTACTTTGATGATTACAGGGAGTAGAAGAAAGGCTGAACCCGTAGTGGCTTCCTTTAACCTCAAACGGTTAGAAGAAAATGAGGCTGTAGCTGTAGAAAGAAGTGAAACTGCAATTACCTTAGTGAGCAGTGGTAGCAATTCTCCCGCCCAAAAAATTGCGATCGCCAATCCTGAAACTTTAAATCAATGTCCTGATGGCGAAATTGGCGAAATTTGGGCAAAAAGCGCTAGTGTGGCGCAAGGATATTGGAATCATCCTGAATTGACTGCTCAGAGTTTTAATGGGGTGCTAGCGGATACTCAAGAGGGAGGATGGTTACGGACAGGAGATTTGGGCTTTTTAGATCGTGGAGAGCTATTTGTTACAGGGCGTTTAAAAGATTTGATTATCATTCGGGGACGTAATTACTACCCCCAGGATTTAGAATCAACGGTAGACAATGCCCATGAAGCAATTCGAGCGGGCAATGTGGCAGCATTTGCAGTAGATGTGGCAGGAACAGAAAAGTTAGTAATTACCCCAGAAATCAAGCGCACTGCTCTACGTAAGTTAAAGATTGAAGAGGTAACCAAAGCAATTCGTAGTGCGATCGCTGAACATCATGAACTACAGGTCGACGCTATAGTTTTATTGAAAACAGGCAGCATTCCTAAAACCTCTAGTGGTAAAATTCAGCGTCATGCTTGCCAAGCTGGATATTTAGACGGAAGTTTAACTAGCGTTGGGGAATTTAAATTAGAGGGAGCAAGGCATGTCCTACCCGCAGAAGTTACGAGGCAGGAAACAGCTAGGCTTTTTGCTCAACAGGAATCTAATCAAAAGCAAATTGAAATCCAAACTTGGTTGAGGGAAAATTTAGCCCAGCGGATCGGCTTACCTGTCTCACAAATTGATGTCAATGAACCTTTTGCGAGTACTGGTTTAAATTCTGTGGCTGCGGTTGCTTTATCGGCAGATTTGGAAGATTGGTTAGAAATTAAGCTGTCGCCGACTATTGTTTATGACTATCCCAACATTGTTGAACTAGCAGCCTATTTAGCTGATGACCAATCTGAGCAGAAGATATCTCAGTTGGCACCAGGCAGAATAGAGGAATCGGCTATTGCCATCATTGGGATTGGGTGTCGTTTTCCTGGGGCGAATAATCCAGAGGAATTTTGGCAGCTATTGCGGGATGGACAGGATGGGATTAGTACAGTAGACGATCGCTGGTCAGATTCGGGCTGGGGTGGTTTTATTGAGGAGGTAGATCGATTCGATCCGCAGTTTTTTGGGATTACTCCCCGTGAAGCGCAAAGTATCGATCCTCAGCAAAGATTACTCTTAGAGGTTAGCTGGTCAGCTTTAGAGGATGCAGCCATAGCGGGTAATGATTTGGCAGGAAGCAATACAGGGGTGTTTATTGGCATCAGCAGCAGTGATTATTCCCAACTGAGATTTCACTATGGAACAGATGTAGATGCCTATCTAGGTACAGGGAATGCTCATAGCATTGCCGCCAATCGTCTGTCTTATCTATTTGACCTCAAAGGCCCTTCTCTAGCAGTCGATACTGCTTGTTCTTCCTCTTTGGTGGCGCTACATTTAGCCAGCCAGAGTTTAAAAACAGGAGAATGCGATCGCGCGATCGCTGCTGGAGTTAATTTGCTCTTATCTCCTGAACTCAGCCAAACCTTCGAAATGGCGGGGATGATGGCGGAGAATGGGCGTTGTAAGACTTTTGACGCTGAAGCGGACGGTTATGTCCGTGGGGAAGGCTGTGGGGTAGTGATCCTCAAGCGGTTAGCGGATGCTCAACGAGATGGCGATCGCATCTTAGCAGTAGTTAAAGGTTCGGCGATCAACAAGACGGTCGCAGTAACGGTTTGACTGCTCCTAATGGTTTATCGCAACAGGCGGTAATTCGTCAAGCTTTGGCTAATGCAAATATATCTCCTGGCGAGGTGAGCTACATTGAGGCTCACGGTACGGGGACATCTTTGGGCGATCCCATTGAGGTTAATTCTCTCAAGGCTGTTTTAGGGGCAAGGTCAGAATCTTGTTATCTGGGTTCGCTAAAAACTAATATCGGGCATCTAGAGGCAGCAGCAGGGATTGCGGGGCTGATTAAAGCAGTGCTTTGTTTACAGCATCAGGCGATTCCCCCTAATCTGCACTTTCATAAGCTAAATCCGTTAATTGATTTGGCAGACAGCAAAATTACTATTCCTCAACAGCTACAGCCTTGGAATGGTGGGGCGAGATATGCTGGAGTTAGTTCCTTCGGCTTTGGTGGTACAAATGCTCATGTTGTCTTAGGAATGGGGCAGACAGGCATCGCCGAGGGAAACAGAGATAAATTACCACAACGTTCATGGCAAATATTAACTCTATCGGCAAAAACTGAACCTGCCCTCAACGATTTAGTTTTGAGCTATCAAAATTATCTGGAGAACGATACCGAATCTAACTTGGCTGATATTTGCTACACGGCCAATGTTGGCAGAACGCATTTTAATCATCGTTTGGCGATCGCAGCTAGGACAAAAACTCAGCTTCAAGAACAGCTAGCAAATTTTATCACCCAGCGATCGGCTAAAGCAATTGCGGTGGGTCATACCGACAATGATAATCAGGTCGCCTTGCTCTTTACAGGACAAGGTTCTCAGTATGTAAACATGGGCTATGAGCTATATCAAACTCAGCCAGTCTTTAAAGCAGCTATAGATCGCTGTGCCGACATTCTACACGCCTATTTAGAACATTCTCTGCTGGAAATCTTATTTGCCGAATATCCTTCATCCACTAGCCCCCATCCCTCATCCTGGTTAAATGAGACAGCCTATACTCAACCAGCAATTTTTGCCTTAGAATACGCCTTGGCGCAGATGTGGATTGACTGGGGTATTAAACCCACAGCCCTAATTGGTCATAGCGTCGGGGAATATGTGGCAGCGACGATCGCAGGGGTATTTAGTTTAGCTGATGCCCTCAAGCTAGTGGCAATACGCGGGAAGCTCATGCAGAACTTGCCCCAAGGAGATATGTTTGCAGTGTTGACAGACGAAGATACAGTCAAATCAATCATTGCGCCTTTTGCCACCAAAATAGCGATCGCTGCTATTAATACTGACCAAAGTATTGTTGTTTCTGGAGAGCAAGTCCCAGTTGCCGAAGTGGTGAGTAAGTTTGATTCTTTGGGGATTAAAACTAAGCAATTGAAAGTATCTCATGCTTTTCATTCTCCGTTGATGCAGCCAATTTTGCCAGAATTTAGCAAGATTGCCGAGTCAGTAGCATATTATCCACCCCAAGGAAAATTAATTTCCAACGTGACGGGAAATTTAGCTACCGCTGAAATTGCCACTGCTGAATATTGGATCAATCATGTGGTTGCTCCCGTGCGTTTTGCTGACGGGATGAAAACTTTACAGGCAGAATGTAATATCTTTTTAGAAATTGGCTCAAAACCAATTCTAATTGGCATGGGACGTTCTAATGTATCTGTTACTGGTCAAACAAACATTTGGTTACCAAGCTTACGCCCCAAAAAGAAAGATTGGCAGCAAGTATTACAAAGTTTGAGTTCACTTTATGTTAGCGGTATAGACATCAATTGGCAGAATGTAGCGCAGGGTATGAACCTGCAAAAAGTTGCTCTACCAACTTATCCCTTCCAAAGACAAAGCTATTGGTTAACTAAAACAGCCAACAGCAACAGCCAAGAGGTTTATTTGCCTTCCCCAGAGCGGGTTTCAACCACTGATTTTTATCAGATTCAATGGCAAGAATACCCAACTAAACTAAATTCCCAGTTTGTTACAGGTAAGATCTGGCTAGTTTTCGCTAGCGAGTATTTGGGTGAACAGCTTAAGGTTAAGTTAAATAATCAACAGCAAGATTGTTTAGTCATTAGCGATCGCCATCTTGATGCAGACAATCTCGCGCAAATATTTAATCAGTATCCCAACATTGGCAAGATTATTTATCTGACTGGTTTAGATCTGCCTCAGCAGCAAACTATTAACGCAATTACTAACTATCAACAGCAGCACTGTACCAATATCTTAAATCTGTTGCAAACTTCAACAGCAAATTCAGTGGCTGCACCAATCTGGCTAGCTACTAAAGGACATCAACAGATAGAGAATGAATTAGATACCACTAGCATTGCTTCAAGCTGTCTATGGGGTTTGGCAAGTGCGATCGCCGTCGAACATCCTGAATCTTGGGGTGGTATTGTCGATCTTGACTCAAAATCAAGTAACAATGAAGTCGATCTTCTAATCCAGGTTGTTACTCAAGCAAACCAAGAGGATCGTCTAGCGATACGACAAGATCGGCTTTATATTCCCCGCTTGCAAACTACAGCAGATATAGACTTGAGTAAATCTTTAGAATTAAATTCTCTAGGTGCTTACCTAATTACAGGTGGATTAGGTTCATTAGGCTTGAAGGTAGCCCAACTGCTAGCAGATCGAGGTGGCAAGCATTTAATTTTGGTGAGCAGAAGTCAGCCTTCAGAGTTGGCTCAACAGGCGATCGCCAATTTAGAACAGCAAGGGGTTACGGTTAAGACTGTTCAAGCCGATATTACTGACTATCAAGCCCTCAAAAATATCTTTGATGCTGCTAACTTAGACTTCCCGATCAAGGGAGTTGTTCACGCTGCGGGAAGATTGAGTGATGGCTTACTAGAGAATCAAACTTGGGAAAAATTCCAGCAAGTAATTGCTCCAAAAGTAGTAGGGGCTTGGAATCTACACCAAGCAACTCAAGATCTGGAGCTAGATTTCTTTGTTCTCTTTTCTTCTGTTGCTTCTTTGATTGGTTCACCAGGGCAAAGTAACTATACTGTCGCTAATGCAGGTTTAGATGCGATCGCGCGTTATCGTCATCGTCTAAATTTACCCGCCCTAAGTATCAACTGGAGTGCTTGGGCAAATAGCGGAATGGCCGTTGAGCAAGGTTTCCAGGTTAAAGGCTTAAATTTACTTGAGCCTGCTGCTGGATTAATAGCATTGCAGCAGTTGCTTAGTAGTAAAGCAACTCAAGTAGGAGTAATTGATGCTGACTGGCAAGAATTAAGCCAAAGGTTTACTTATCTACAGCAGTCTAATTATTTTTCTGAGCTAGTTATTCCCACAGAAAAACCAGCAAATAAACAAATTTGCCAAGATTTATTGGCAACTCCTATTGCCCAACGTCCTGCATACTTAACTAAATATCTGCAAACGGCGATCGCTGAAATTCTTCAGCTTGAACCCGCTAAATTATCGGTGAATGATAGTTTGCTAGATCTGGGGATGGATTCCTTGATGGTGATGGAAGCCATTAACCAGCTCAAAACCGATTTGCAGTTGGTTCTTTATCCCCGAGAATTCTATGAACGTCCTCAAATCATACATCTGGCAGAATATCTAGCTAGAGAATTTGCTCAAGCTCATGAAGTGCTTAGAGAAAGTAATCCAGCGGTTTCTCAGCCCAAACGCAATTTAACCAGGGAAAAACTAGCTCCAGCAGCTTTTATTCTTTCCAGCCCTCGTTCTGGATCGACTTTACTGCGAGTTATGCTGGCGGGACATCCTAGCTTATGTTCTCCTCCTGAACTGCATCTGCTGCCTTTTGACACCATGGTAGAGCGATCGCAAGAATTAGGAGTATCCCAGCTTGGGGAAGGATTAAAACGGGCTTTCATGGCATTAAAGAATATTGATGCAGCCCAAAGTCAGAAGTTAGTAGATGAGTTGCTCGCCGAAAACGTCAGCGTCAAAGAAGTTTATCAACAACTACAGCAGCTAGCGGGCGATCGCCTATTGATCGATAAATCTCCAACCTACGCCAGCAACCGCGAGACGTTAGACAAGGCAGAGGAAATCTTTGAGGGGGCTAAATATATCCATTTAGTGCGTCATCCTTATTCCGTAATTGAATCTTTTGCCAGAATGCGGATGGATAAGCTGGTGGGTTCTGGCGAAGGCGATCCTTATCAGCTAGCAGAATTAATCTGGCGCGAGAGTAATCAAAATATTCTCAACTTAGCTCAAGAGATCGACCCTAAACGCTATCATCTAGTCTATTACGAAGACTTAGTAAATAAACCCCAGTCAGTGCTTAAAGGCATTTGTGAATTTCTAGAAATTCCTTTTGATGCTGCGGTATTGACTCCCTATCAGGGCGATCGCATGACCGATGGTGTGAGCGACACCGCGATGTCTTTAGGAGATCCCAACTTCCTTAAGCATCAAACCATTGATGCCCAGCTAGCAGAAGCCTGGAAAGGAATCAAGCTACCGAACGCTTTAGGCGCTTATACTCAGCAGCTAGCCCAGCAGCTTAAATATGAACTGCCTCATCAAGCCTGCACCGATGTCGTCGATCTTTTGATGGAAGAAACCCTGATTACTATTAGAGGTTTAAAAATCTGTTTATGTACCTGGGGACCTGAAGAAGGGCCGTTAGTCCTCTGTCTACACGGCATTTTAGAACAGGGTGCAGCCTGGTCAGAAGTGGCGATTCGCCTTGCCCAAAAAGGTTATCGGGTAATTGCCCCAGACTTACGCGGACACGGTAGAAGCGATCGCGTCGGCAAGGGTGGTTCTTATAATCTAATTGACTTTTTAGGAGATATCGATGCTATTGTCGAGATTTTAGCAGGTAAAGCTTTTATTTTGGTGGGTCACTCCCTTGGTTCAGTCTTAGGAGCAATATTTGCGACAATTAGACCCCAAACAATTAGAAATATCGTCTTAGTCGAAACTATTCTGCCTACTGCCGAAGAAAACGACGATCCGACCACTGCTTTAACTAATCAGCTAAATTCGATGGCATCACCTCCCGAACATCCCGTCTTCCCTGATATCAAAACCGCTGCCGAGCGTCTACGCAAAGCAACTCCCGCGATTTCTCCTCCTTTGGCAATGCTGTTAGCAGAAAGAATTACCGAACCCTGTCAAGGTGGCGTGAGGTGGCGCTGGGAACCCTTATTACGAACTAGAACAGGAATTAGTTTAAACGGGATTGGGCGATCGCGCTATTTAAAACTCTTACAAAAAATCAAAGTACCAATTACTTTAGTCTATGGCGACAAAAGCAATTTCAATCGGCAGGAAGATCTAAATAAACAACAGGAAGCAATGCCTGATGCCGTTAAAGTTGTTGTTTCTGGGGGACATAATCTACCCTTAGAAGCACCTTCAGCGTTAGCGAAAATCATTAGTAGTGCAGTCGCCTTGACTAATAAGTTGATTCCATAAACATATTTAGCATTGGTGATAGTTTTACTTTCAAATTTTCCCAAAAGGTTGACCATATCTGTGCCAGTTTTCTTTGTTAAACGGTGATTGCCAACGAAGAATTAATTCCCGTTCGAGCTTCAACCGTGCTGTTTTATTTTCTGGAGTATCGTACCAAAAAGCACTGCACACCTTGACCTCTAAGTCGTATTTGCGATGCAACTCAATATATTTCATAATATAATCTCGGCAATCATGTCCTCCATTCCATCTTTGCGACGCGAAGCTAGTCCTTGTATGTTGCGACTTACCTAATTTATGAATCAGACTAAGCTTAAATCTATTAATAGTTACCATTGGCGGAACATCCGTTTAATCGCCGCAGATATGGATGGAACTTTGACTCAGGGAGAAAAGTTTGATGCTAAATTATTACAAGTCCTAACTAAATTATCGGCTGCGGGGATTGATGTCCTAATTACCACAGGAAGATCGGCGGGATGGGTACAGGCGATCGCCACTTATTTACCTGTGGTGGGAGCGATCGCTGAAAATGGCGGTTTAGTCTACTGGAATCATGATCCACAGCCACATTTGATTAGTGATCTAGATATTATTCAGCATCGCCAGCAATTACAAAGAGTTTTTCAACTACTTCAGCGTAAATTTCCGCAAATTAGAGAGTCATTAGATAACTCCTTCCGTATGACCGACTGGACGTTTGAAGTCGAAAACTTGAGTCCTCCTGAATTAGAACAAATTGAACTTGTTTGTCAGTCTCAGGGTTATGGTTTTACCTACAGTACAATTCAGTGTCATATCAAACCAATTTACCAGGATAAAGCCCATGGCTTAAATAAAATCATCCCGCAATGTTTTCCCCATCTAAAAGCATTAGAAATAGTCACTATTGGCGATAGTCCTAATGACGAATCGATGTTTAATCAGGCAGAATTCCCCCTGTCTGTAGGAGTAGCCAATGTCGTTCAATATCGCGATCGCCTCAAGTATTTACCTGCTTATGTAACTAGTAAGTCGGAAGGAGAAGGATTTTGTGAGTTGGCAGCATTGATCCTGAAAATGACTGTCTGACAGAAATTCCTCAAATTTCTACCTAAATTCTGACAAAGTTTAAAACTAGACCAAAAACCAAACTCTAGTAAATATACTGTTGTTGCTAGGCTTTATTAAGAGGATGATAAATTCTAGAGTTAAACAGTAACAATACAGCATTTAATTAAAACACTGCTAAATTTTCTAATTAGGCTAGCTGCAAAATCACCTCATGGCTAGCAAATTATCATAATCTTGCTCCAGAACCTAGTTACAAAACTAGGTTTTTTCTGTCTTAATGATTAAGTGGCTAAACAAATGAATCAACAAATGTAGCAAATTTCACTATTAATGAGAATCAATGTTTATCTGTAGACGTTTTTTAGCAACTTAGTCAGAATTTCCGCCAATTGTCACCTCTTTAATTCTCAGACTAGGTCCCCCACAACCAACAGCTAGCCCTGATTGTCCTCCTTTGCCACAACCGCCAGACTCGTCCCAATAAAAATCATCACCGATCGCTTCAATATTTGCTAAGGTTTTGAAGACATTGCCTGAAAGAGTTACATCCTTGACGGGTTCGGCTAATTCACCCTGACGAATCATCCAGGCTTCCCCTGCGCTAAAGGTAAACATTTCGCCGTTAGTCATCCCCCCCAGCCAATTGCGAGCGTATACGCCCTCGTTAACATCTTTAATTAAATCTTGGACGGGAGTTTTGCCTCTAGCAATCCAGGTATTAGTCATGCGCACAATAGGAGAATGATGATAGTCTAAACAACGAGCATTGCCTGTAGGCGTTTCTTCCAGTTTGCCCGCAGTTTCTCGCGAATGAAGTCTACCAACTAAAACCCCATCTTTAATTAACTGAGTAGTCGTGGCGGGAGTTCCCTCGTCATCGTAAAAGTAGCTACCGCGATGGACATAATTATCTTCTGATTCCATTGGTGCAGCACCGTCAAAAATCTGTAGTTCTGGTGGACCAAAACGTTTACCCATGCTCATCACTTCTAATAAGTCGGGATTTTCATAAACCATATCTGCTTCCGATAGATGCCCAAAAGCTTCGTGAACAAATAATCCAGTTAAAATTGGGTCAATCACGACGGTATAAATATCGCCCTTAATTTTGGGTAAAGATAGAGCATCTACTGCTCTTTGGGCTGCGCTAATTACCTGTTGATCTAGGTTAGTCAGATCTTCATAAGCTTGACGCGAGCCTGTAGTTTCCCTGCCTGTTTGAAGCGCATCATCCTTTCTAGCTGTTGCCGAAAAGCGCATTTCCATATCTGACCAGGATTGCTCAATTAAACTCCCTTCAGAAGTAGCCAGAATTATCCTTTGAGAGCTATCGCCATAGCTAACGGTAGTAGTGGTCAGACAGTCATGATAGCCCCGTAGTAGCTCATCGTAGCGATCGCACAGGGCTTTTTTATCCGCTAAGGACACATTTCTAGGATCGCTCCCTTTGATAGGGACATGACAAACTGTTTGAATTGGCTCAAAGGTTGCTAAAATTGTTTCGGAGTCACCGACTATTTTAGCAGCAGCGATCGCTTCTTCAATTCTCTCTACCAGACTGTTCAAATCGTCAAATGCCGAAAATCCCCAACCTCCACGATAACAGGCTCTCACCTGTCCACCCACAGCAATGCTTTCACTCAGGGTTTCAATTTTGCTTTGGCGCAAGAGAATATTAGTTTCTGCCGCTTGTTCTAAACGAATGGTCAAAAAGTCAACGCGATCGCGATATTTGGTGATTAGTTCGCTTAGTCTGTTTTTGTGTTCGGCAAATAGATCGCTCATGATGATAATTTATAAGCAGAAATAACTTATATGATCGCGGGTTTTTACAGTCCTAGCTTTGTAGCAAGGATAGACATTTATATAGTTTCTGATCTAAATAGAGAGAATGAGGGTAGCTAACGGCTAGATCTATTGCCTCCAACACAACTTCAGCATCACTTTCTTTGGTACAAAAAGAATTTACCCCCAGCGAGTACAACAGCTCAATTACTTCTGGATGTCGATAGTCACTCCAATGAATAATACTACTTTCAGGAGCGATCGCCTTAAATAGCGCTAAATTATCAGTATCTAATTCTGATTCAATATCAAAAAATAGTAGATCGATATTCATTTCTCCGTACATCAGGGAGAAAACCTGCTCTGAATTATCTAACAGAATCACATTGAGGTTTGATCTTTGAGTCTTAATCAGCTGATATAGCTGTCTTCCCTGTTGTCTATTGGGTTCAATGATGACTACGTTTAAACGTTTTGGAGAAAATATAGGATCGAGCATAAACCTTAAAAGTTCCTTTCAGTATTTTCATTTAAATATTATTACTTAGAATAATACTGATTTTTGGCTTTTGAAGTATTTTTAAGCTTAACTAGTCTAAAGTTAATCAAAACACTGTGATTATTTAAAGCCTAGTTAAAGTTCACATCTAATCACAATATTTATGCACGATTATCTGAGCTATCAGCCAGTGAAGCAGAGACATCAAGCTTATTTGTCCCTGATAAAGTTAATGAAGTGTTCGTTCAATTCTTAAACGGAGAGGGGGGGATTCGAACCCAAGATTTGCCTCTTTTTCAAGCTATAGCGTCATCTCAAACACTTACTCACTAACGTTTAGAACTAAAGTGAGTAAAAAGTGAGTAAGGATTACACAAATGAAATTGGTTACGAAAGTTTACTATCTGACTTCGGTAGATACCAGAAG
>JAAUOU010000195.1 GCA_012034765.1 Pleurocapsaceae cyanobacterium CSU_1_1
AGGTTAATCTGGTTATATAATCTCTTTGGGACTAACTGGGGTAATCTCTGCGTCAAATCGTCGGAAATCTTTAACGTTAAATGTAAGGATATGACTTAATCGATGAATTAACATGAATGCTACCAAGCGAGTATCGTGAACCTTTGTCCCTTTAACTTCATAGGTCTTTACTAACCTTTCCCACTCAGTGTATATCTGCTCAGTATCAGGCAGTAGAATAAAAAACTCCTTCAAATGCGCCACTTCTTTTTCTGTCTCGAAGGGAGAAAGCCCCAATCCATTTTTATCTGCGGGACGAGTCGCTACATTCCATAATTCAATCAGATTTTGCGGGGCAATATATAATTTCTCTCGCGATTTTCTCAAAGAGGCGATCGCTTCTTGAGTAATTTGATAATTTGGATCGTTGGTTACTAAAGTTCTCAATAGAATATTTGTATCTAAAAGATAAGACATTACCAGCGATCAGAGTACATACTTTCTCTATTCATTGCTTCTTCACTTAGTACAGGTAATTCTTTGGCTTTATGGCTTTCTGACCACTTGCCGAACGCGGAAATCCATTCATCATCGGTAGCTGTCTCAAAAAAATGGTTTTGAGGAACAGCAGGTTTCTGACTCAATTCCAATAGCAACTGTTCTAAATGTGGCTTAATCTCCTCTGGGGAACGAGAAGTTATCTTTGATAATGCGCTAATAACCTTTTCAAGCTCTTGGTTATTTGGCGTGGAGATATTTTGGGATATCTGATTCATTATGTTACCACCATCAATGTCGGAATTATTTGAGTTTTTATCTATTATCTCATTGATGTAATTAAACATTTGCACAATATTTGGGAACTCTAGAGTTAATGCGATTCGGAGTTCCCACATGGCTATCACCAATAAAGAAAGAGTAGGCAGAGCATTAGATCTTCTTAAAGAAGGTTTATATCCCTTTGTAGAAAGAGAAATGCGCTCTGTTTACAACGAACATTGGGAGAACCATGCTTCAGGTCATTTATGTGAAGATCGCAATCTTAAACGGACTACTGCCGAACGCTTACAAAATGATGTAACCGATCTTATTAACGTTATTTTTGGTGAATGGCATAATGTTTTCAAAAAGACTTTGGGAAACGCCGAACGTAATTTGGTTGGAGAACTTAAAATAGTCCGCAATGATTGGGCGCACGGCAAAAATTTCTCCACTGATGATGCTGTCCGCGCTTTAGATAGTGCTGCCCGTTTACTCTCTTCAATGTCCGCACCCCAAGCCGATATTGTACAAAAGCAGAAAAAAGAATTATCGCGACTTTGCTATGAAGAACAAGCACGCCATGAAAAACGCAAAGCTACTAATGTGGCAATTGAAAGCGATCCTCAAGGTGGTTTAAAACCCTGGCGAGAAATTGTCACTCCCCATGATGATGTTGCTTCTGGACGCTTTCAACAGGCAGAATTCGCAGCCGATTTATGGCAGGTGTACTTAGATGATAAAAACTGTGCCGATGAATACCGCGATCCCAAAGAGTTTTTTCATCGTACTTATCTGACTGAGGGACTTAAAGACCTACTTACCAATGCCTTAATTCGTCTCAGTGGCAAAGGAGGCGATCCCGTAATTGAACTACAAACAAACTTTGGTGGTGGTAAAACCCACGCCATGTTAGCCCTCTATCATTTGTGTTTAGGAGTTTCCGCCCAAAATTTACCTGGATGCGAAACTATTTTTACCGAAACTGGAATCGATAATCCACCCCAAGATGTCAAAACTGCTGTTTTAGTGGGAAATAAAATAGATCCTGGGACTCCCGAACGAAAAAAAGATGGCACAGTAGTTAAAACTCTTTGGGGAGAAATTGCTTGGCAGCTTGGAGGCAAAGAAGGCTATGCAATGCTGGCAGAGGCAGATGAAAACTCTACCAATCCTGGGGATAAGCTTAAAGACCTATTCAATCGATATTCGCCCTGTCTAATCCTCATTGATGAATGGGTAGCTTACGCTCGTCAACTACATTATGAGAAAGATCTTCCTGCGGGGGATTTTGATACTCACTTTACCTTTGCTCAAACCCTAAGTGAATCAGCCAAAAATGCTGATAATACATTACTGGTAGTTAGCATTCCTGCTTCAGATATTGAGATTGGTGGTGAAAAAGGTTTTGAAGCTTTGAATCGTCTTAAAAATGCGATCGGTCGGGTAGAATCTCCTTGGCAACCTGCCTCTGCTGAAGAAAGCTTTCATATTGTCCGCCGTCGTCTATTCAAAGATATTATTGATCCCAGTTTGTTTACTGCACGTGATACTGTAATTCGAGCATTTAGCCAAATGTATCGCGATCAAACAACCGAATTTCCCGCTGAGTGTCGCGAAAAAGACTACGAAAGAAGAATCACAGATGCCTATCCGATTCATCCAGAACTATTTGAGCGTTTATACGAAGATTGGTCAAGTTTAGATAAATTCCAGCGCACTCGCGGAGTACTACGTTTGATGGCAAAGGTCATTAGTTATCTCTGGCAAGAAAACGACAAAAATCTGATGATTCTTCCTGCCAATATACCAATGGCTGATTCTCAGGTACAGTCAGAATTAACTCGCTATCTAGACGATCAATGGCGACCTATCATTGATAAAGATGTAGATGGTACAAACTCTCTTCCTGTCGATCTTGACCGTCAACATTCTAATTTAGGACGTTATTCTGCTTGTCGTCGGGTGACTCGCACTATTTATATGGGTTCAGCACCACTACAAAAAGCTGCCAACAAAGGTTTAGATATTCGTCGAATTAAATTAGGCTGTACCCAACCAGGAGAAAATGTTGCGACCTTTGGCGATGCCCTGCGCCGACTGACTAACCAAGCAACCTATCTTTATGTTGATCCTAGTGAAAGATACTGGATTGATACCCAACCTAATGTTACTCGTACTGCTAGCGATCGCGCTACCCAGTATAGAGAAGACCAAACTTGGGATGAAATAATTAAACGACTCAAGCAAGATAAAGAAAAGGGCGATTTTGCGGGAATTCATATTGCACCCAGTTCCTCTTCTGATGTTCCTGATGAATCAACAATGGGAGTAAGGCTGGTGTTACTCCATCCCAACTCAGGGTTATTTCATTCTAAATGGTATTGTAATTATGGTAGTTTGATTAAACTAGAAAAATGAGTGAAATAGCTATAATAGAAGCATTCTCGGGAATGCCAGATCATAGAAGAAAACAGGGGACAAGGCATTCATTAGAATTATGTCTGGCTCTATTTACGCTGGCAGTAACAGCAGGGAATCAGGGCTTTTTAGCGATCGGGGATTGGCTAAAATCAT
>JAAUOU010000090.1 GCA_012034765.1 Pleurocapsaceae cyanobacterium CSU_1_1
TGTTCCTCAACTTTCATTTGGTTTTCCGAGGCTTATTACCAAAATAAATGAGTTTGATTGTTTAAGATATTTGGTCTATTGTTGTGATGAGTTTTACCTCTCTTCTGCCTAGAATGACAGAAGAGAGGTATTATTCAAGACAGCAACCAGCTTTTTTTGAAGATATTAATACTGTTTTGCCAGTTCCTGATTTTGCCCAGTCGTTTCAGTTAACTTTAGGTGAACTATTTGGTTGGCTATTAGATTAGTTGTTATAGCATTACAGATTTACGTTAGGACTGTTACTACCTACTACCTACTACCTACTACCTACTACCTACTACCTACTACCTACGAGCCGACAAAACTATGTCCTAATCTAACTTTGTACGGCTATAAATCAAAAAAGCGATCGCCTTTAGAGTCTTAAAATCTCGGTAACCTGATAAGATGATCTTAATCTAAAGAAGAGTAACAATTTGCAACTATACCTAGAATAAATTTACTCAAATTTGCTATAAGTTCTAAAGGCTCAAATTGACTCTATTTTTTAAAGCAGAGTTGATTAAAGTGGCAAAGTCAACTTCTAATCGCCATGAACCTTGACCATCTTCTCAAAACAATCGATCTCCAACTAATTGAGCATCAAGATCGTCCTCTTCATGCCACAGAAGTTTTAATTCTGCGGGGGGAATTGGCAGTTTAAAACCTACAATCAAATTGCTCTAGAGGCAGATTATAGTCCTGGTTATTTTACGACTGTTGTTGCTCCAGAGTTATATCAGCGACTTTCTCAGTTGATTGGTCGGCGTGTGACCAAAAAGAACTGTCGATCCTTGCTAGAATCTTATGTCAACGCTAAACAAGCGACTTTAGCAACAAGAACCGCCAAGCAAGATCAAGCCAAATCCCTTGAGATCGACCAAGATGCTTTACCTTGCTACCCCAGTGGGTCAGTACCTTTAGACTCTCCATTCTATCTCCAACGTCCTTTGGTTGAAGAGCAGGTCGAGCGAGAAATTAGAAAGCCAGGAGCCTTAATTAGGATTAAAGCACCTAAAGAAATGGGCAAAACTTCATTGATGCTGAGAATTCTAGACTACGCTAATCAGCATCAGTACCATACCGTTAGCCTGAATCTGGAGCAAGCCGACCAATCAATCCTCAGCGATTTAAATCAATTTTTGCGCTGGCTGTGTGCCAATATCAGTCGCCAACTTGGTCGTAAACCAATGCTAGACGAATATTGGGATGAAGATATGGGGAGTAAAATTAGCTCTACTCTTTATTTACAAGACTATATCTTAGAGTCAATCGATACTCCTTTGGTGTTGGCGTTAGATGAAGTGAATCAGGTTTTTGAACATTCCCAAGTAGCGAAAGATTTTTTGCCTTTATTGCGTTCTTGGTACGAAGAAGCAAAAAAATTACCCATTTGGCAAAAGCTACGTCTAATTGTGATTCACTCAACCGAAATTTATGTCCCACTTCAACTCAATCAGTCACCGTTTAATGTGGGTTTACCAATTCAGTTAGAAGATTTTAATTTAGCCGAAGTGCAGCAATTAGCTCAACGCTATGGACTCAACTGGCAAGATGGTGTTCAAGGCAGACAGCTAATGTCGATGGTCGGGGGACATCCTGCACTGGTTAGTTTAGCTCTCTATCATCTTAGTCGGCAGGAAATAACTATGTCACAACTGTTAGAAACTGCTCCCACAGCTATGGGGATTTACTCCCATCACCTACAACGTCATTGGGCAACCTTAGAAAGACAACCTGAATTAGCCCAAGCTATCGATCTGGTTTTTAAGGCAACTGAGCCTGTTGTCTTAGATCCAATTATTGCCTACAAGTTAAGCAGTATGGGAGTTATTAAGCAATTAGGGGGAAAAGCAGTAGCAGGTTGCGAATTATATCGACGGTATTTTTAATTGGAGCTTGAAGTTTTAACTAAAATACTAGTTAAATTAACAGCAGTTTGTGCCGTACGGCTTCCATTGATAGAGCTACGCGACCGCTAATATCACTCTGCTCTAAGTCATCAATACCTAGTTTGAGCTTTAATTGCTGAATGTGGTTTTGCACCTTACGAACTGAAATGTTTAACTTCTGTGCAATAGCTTTATCAGTCAAATATTTTTGACCAAGTAATTGCAGTATTTGAGTTTCAATGGGAGAAAAACTTAGTTCCTGTCGCAAATCTGGAGGAAGAACAAGTTGACCAGCTAAAGCGCTTTTAGCACCTTGGACAAAATGTTGTCGTCTTTCCACTTTAGAAGTGACGACAAAACCTCCTTGATGTTTATTAATTAACTTATTCAAGGGACGAAGATAGCTGTGTTCGCTACTGTAAACCAAAATATTCAAAGAGGGATAATTTTCAAATATATGTAACAATAATTCCAAACTATCTTGTGCTGATTGTTCGCCAGTAATATTGCCAATCTGAAGATCGATAACAAAAATAGAAGGTATTTCAAATTCCAGTCTTTCACGTGCTTGTTGAGGCTGGTTGATTATGACACAGGTTGCACAAGGGTCTATTTTCTGAAGGTAAAGACAATTATTTTCTGCTACTTCTAGATGATCTTCAAGGATAAAAAATATTGGTTTAGATCCTCGCTCTTGGCAATAAGCTGTTATTGTCATTAAATATTTTCTAAAGATTTAATTAGTTTTAGTGACTTTTCTCGTAGTCTCCAAACTGTCTATGTGCTAATCAGGCAAATTTACAGCAATTTAAGCTAAATGTTATGTGTTAGTAACCTAAAAATTATACAACAGCTTGGACCTTTACTAAGCTACTGTGCATAAATCAAGCAAAAAGATTTTACTAACTAGTTAAAGTAGATTACGTTTTTAAGTATGAATCTTGTTTTTTAGACTCAAACTCCATGACACTCCATGACAATTGAACCTTTGTCCCTTTTTGAGGAATAATAGTTCTTTCCCAAGCTCCTTCAGGCAATTCACAGGCAATGGTTTCCATGATTTTTGTACCATATCCTTTTGAAATAGTTTGTTTGAGAGGATTTTCTACTGAAAGATTAACCGATGTCTGAGAATTATTATCACTTACTATCAAGTAACATCGATCTTGCTTACACCACAAACTAACTTTTACTTGAGTTGCATTTCCATGAGGTGGTTGAGCGTGAAATACTACATTATTAATTGCTTCGCGGAAAAAACGGTAAATATCTTCACGAGCATCAATCCAAGCACTATTGGCTATAGGCTCATTAATAGGGTGAAGATTGTCAATAATTTTAAGGGTTAATTGAGCCGAATCTACTAGTTGTTTGAGATTAGCTCGAATACCGCTACCAAGACTAGAACGAAGAATTGATGATACCTCAAGTTTTTGGGACATCTGGCGCATTGAGTGAAGTTGCTCTCGAATTTGGCTACCAATCAACTCTAAATGGTCTATGACAAACTCCGAATCTAAATTTGATTCTAATTCCAGTTTATCCATGAGTACTTTTAAGTCTTGAAGAGCAGTATCATGAATATCAGATGCTACTCGCTGAAGCAATTTGCGAGCTTGTAAGATTACTGCCTTTTCTTCAGCTCTTTGAAGTTGTTTAATTTTTTGACGCTGATTACCAATTAATTTTCGCTGTGACTCCAGATATATGCAAATACTGGTGGAAATTGCGCTGGCAGACCAAATTGATAGAGGAATAATAACGGGTAGAGTATAGTAGCTCTGCCAAAGGATAAAAGTCAAACCAAAGTATACTCCGATTAACCCCAATAAAATCAAGAAAAGATTTTTAGTCAAATCTAGTCGTGATAAATCAATATTGAAGATTAAAATGCCACTGACTATAATAGCTCCGACTAACCGCATCAGCCATAAGCTCCAAACTGGCAGAACTCGATAGTATCGACCAGTTAACAGGCTAGCTAAGATATTTGCTTGATATTCGACCAGGGGTATTTCTTGGTCAAAAGCAGTCATTACGGGTAGAGTATCAAGATTTCTTCCTTCACTAAACCCTAACAAAACAATTTTATTGGCAACATGAGAGCGCAAATTTACTTCAGAGTCAAGTTGGCACTTTGCAACAGCATCTTGGACACAAATTTGTTCGATATTGAGAGCATTAAAATTACTGTTACTCTTCCAATAGTTGACTCCAATGTTTTCAGGAAACAATGCTTCTATATCTAGATAATAATTGTTTGTTGTTGCTCAAATTTTTTTAGTGCTAGCAAGGGAGCAGAATAAAAGCTTTGCTTTAGCTTGAGATGATCTAAACCAACAAAATTTCCGCTTAAATTAATATGACGAGCAATGTTAGTTAATGTTACAGGTCTATTTGCTTTAGGTTCGTATTCAGAAAATCCTTGAACATAATTAGGAGCAAATGGCTCACTAAGATCATCTTCAAGGGGTAAAAAATGACGATATACTTGTAATTCTGGTTGAGGGATATCAGAGAGAGAATCAGTAGGAGTAACTAAGACTATTTGCTCGCTATATTCTGTAACTAAATCCTGAAGAGGAGCATTGACTAGATCGGCATCCTGCCAATCATTATCGGGAATATCTCGCCAATGATGACGCAAATTGAGAACTACGACCGCAGCATCATGATCCAGTAATTGTTTGACCAAGCTTGCATAAAAAACTCGTTCCGAAAAACTAGGAAAAACAATTCTACTATCTCGATACTTTTGATTAAGCCGAACCAGCAAAATTTCTTCAGGAGGCTTATCGATACTTTTTAAGCGTAGCAAAGTATCGTAGGTATTTAATTCTAGCTTTTCAAAATAGGGTATTTCGCGAAATAAAACACTATAAATCAAACAAAAACTTGTTCCTAGTAGTAAGCTTGCTATAGTTCTTTTTTTAGTTACCCTCATTATTTGGATATTCTGATACAGGAACTAAGAGATAGTGTATCAGTCTATACGGTTCTTTTTGAGACCAAATTACACCTAATTCTTGCTCGGACTCTAAAAATCGCCACGCGCCCATATCGGTCTTTATTTCTCCTTTTAAGGGATTGACAGAATCCAATTTAATTTGCTGACCTTGGGAAATACCAGAAAGAAAAGTAAGTTGCTTGTCTTTTACTAATATTTTTAGTCCTACTGAAGCTCCTTCTCCTTCTCCACTAATTATTCGTCCTTTGCCTTGCCATATTTTTTGTGCCAATGCAGGGAAGCTAAGAGTTGATATCGCCAAACTAATTGTCACCAAACTTAGCAAAGACTGTTTACAGGAAAACATAGATTGGCGAATGTAATTATGTAGACTGTTTACTTTTCTAGTCTACGTCAGGATTCGAGGTGTTTGACTACGGACTATTGCAGTAATATTTACGGACTATCGCAGTAATATTTGCGTTTTCACCCCTTTTTTAGCCATATCTAATTGTCTAGCATAAAAAAGCAATTAAAGCTAAAACACTAACCAAGAACAATTAATTATGAATTTTAAACAATTTGGGATCTTATTATCATTATCGTCACTTGTAGGTGTCGGGTTCATTGCGACTAAAGCTCTAACTCAGGAAGAACCTAGTATCCAATTTGGCGAAGCTGCTTCTGTTGGTAGATGTGTGATTGGCGATCAGTTGACGGGAGAAGATGGTAGAACGCTATCAATCGGCTTGAATGATTTTCAATCAGAATACGGTCAACGTGACAAGTGTACTTTACGAATTAACACCACAATTCCAGGCGGTTTCCACATACAAAACGTAGATGTTCTTTACCAAGGAAGCGCGGAAGTTCCCAATGGAGATGCTGCCACCCTAGCCCGTTCCTATACTTTTAATGGTGGTGCTTTTGGTCAAGTTGCTGCACCTCCTAAGGTTAGTAAATTTACGGCAAGCAATCCTTTGTTTCAAGAGCAAGACAATTTAGCTGTCGCATCTGCATCTGCCTGTGGTGGCAAAGGACAATTGGGTATTAACATGGTCGCCAGCTCTTCAAAAAAATCGGCTCTTTATATCGATTCAGTAGATGTTAATGCTTCCAAAGTTGAGCTTCATTTCGATCTAGTTCCCTGTTCTTAGAATAATTAAGGAAGTCTAAGTCATCGGTATACTATCTTGGCAGAGTGTGATACCGATGATCAACTTTCGCGGTTAGATTACTGTGGGATTAAATTCAATTAGCTTTAAGCTTAAAACTGGTAAATAGGAAGGAGTTTAAGCTTCTGACCCATTTTATCTGTCTATATTTAAAGCCCAAGTCTTAAACTTCTAGTTAATGGCAATGAGATTATGTTGCAGTTAAAATATTTGCTGAATTTATTGATCGTAATACCTTTATTATTTTCTGGTGCTTGTAGTGCTGGCTCTGATACTAATGCTGGTATAAATTTAAATGTTAATTCTGCAAGTTCACAGGAAACAGAATCTGGCTTTAGGGTTACTGGTGATTGTGATGTAATTTTTGATGAGCAGTCCAATCAAATTAAACTTGTGTCCAAATTAATTGTTGGGCCAGAATCGAGATCTAGATGTATTATCAGAGTCCAAAGCCCGAATCCGCAAAAACGGCTGAGATTAGTTCCGCTAGCTTTGAAAGGAAAAGTGCTCAAAGCCCCAGCAACTATTGCTATTTCATCAATTTTAATTGGGAGAGATGAACCAACTAGCTTTTCTGAGTCATATACCAAACCCACTAGCTTTGATTTAGCTGATGAGATTCCGATTACTGGTTATACAGGTGACGGAAACAATGTGTTTGGAATTAACCTAACTGTCTCTACCAAAGAAGGCTTATTAGAAATAACCGAGATGAGATTTGCCATTCAATCATAGAGGTGAAAAACTTGATTAATTAAAAATTGCTCTATAAATACGATTTTGAACTTTTAAACTGCCCTCTTGCTTAACCACTAGCCCTGATAACAGCAATTCTCGCTCTACTGAACTATTAACTGCGATTACCTCTGGTTGCTGCAAAATTTGGCGATAAAGCTCTAGTAGTTGGACGGACTGTTTACTCTTGAGGAGGCGAGCGCGAATTGTTCTTAAATGCTCAGGCTCATCTTGAGATTCCCAATTGGCAATGATCTTGGTTTGTACCAGGTTGGTAATCCATTCGGCTTCTGCGCTGGTAGGAATAGAAGCTTCTGTGGTACGGATCAGTTTACACAGCTTTTGAGTCAAAAAAGGTTGACCACTTGTCCAGGAGAGTATTTCTTTTAGCACTGTTTGGGGATTACTGATTTCGCTTAATCCTTGCAATAAAGGTTGGGCTTCATGCTCTCTAAAGCCTTCTAGTTGGATTGCCTGACCAATATTAAAGGGAGTTGTCTGGATATCGGTCATTAAATCTGAGGGGGTAGCAACGCCAAAAAAAGCAAAGGTTAAACGTTGATATTCTGAATTGATACTGCGCTGATTATAGCAAGAGCGAATGAAGGCGAAAAAGTCATTGACAGGAAAATTTAAGCCTAAGACACTATCAATTTCATCAATAAAAATTACTATTTTTGGTGGCACAGGACAATTTTGCCCTACTTCAACTAGTAAAACTTCTTCGATAAATTGACTCAACCGCTGAATAGGAGAAAGATCAACTCGTTCTTGCCACCAAGTTTTGAGCTGAATTTTTCTGAGCAAACCAAAACTGCGCCAAAGTTCTACAGTTAAGCCTTTATACCATTGTTCGGGGGTAATATTTTCGCTCCCGATTCGGGTTAGATCGATCGCCCCACAGCTAAATCCTTCATGCTGTAAATGGTGCATCATGTGTACCATTAAGCTAGACTTGCCCATTTGCCGTGGATTAAGAACATAACAAAACTCTCCCTGCTTTAAAGCCTTATAAAGATTGCGATCTGCCAAACGCACGACATAAGTAGGCGCATCCATGGGCAAACTTCCCCCTACTTGATAGTCAAAAGTTCCATCTGGTTCGGCACTTTTAAGTAGCTCGTTTTCAAACAGCAATTCTGCTTGGGTGGCTTTAAGAATTTCTAAGGTTTGAGACAGTTCATGGGTGCGTTCTTGAACTTTTTGTTCGAGGGTGCGGTTTGCCAAAGCTAATTGATCCTTTGCCTGTTGCAGGGCAATATTTTTTAGCTCAAGTTTTTTAGTAAACTGAATGCGTTCTGCTTCGATATGTTTACGTTCGCTGATATCAGCAAAAGCGGCGATCGCATATTTAATCTGGCCAGTTTCATCAAAAATTGGTGTGGCAGAAACTTCTAGAGGCATAATCTTATTGGGCATATGCAGTTCGAGATCGTCTTTTTTGCTCGTTTCACCAGCAATAGCGCGGGCAATCGGCAATTCTTTGACTGGGTATAATTGTTCGGTTCCCGCCTGGTACACGCGATAGACTTCTGATATTTGCTCGGTTGTTATGTTATGAGGGGCATTACTTTCACGCCCCAATTTTTTAGCTATTTGGTTGGCATAGTAGGTTTGTCCCGTCAGATCGTGAACCGATACGCCGACGGGCATGGCTTCTAAAAATTGCGCCAGTTGATTTTGATTTTCCTGTAGTTCGGTGTAGAGTTTGGCATTGGTAATGGCGATCGCTGCTTGGCTGGATAAAACTCGCAGAATTTCTAATCTTTCTTGGGTAAATGCTCCTGCGATCAAATTGTTTTCTAAATAGACAATGCCACGGAATTTGCCTTGGTCAATTAGTGGCATACACAAAAGGGATTTAATCTGATGAGATTTAAGATAAGGATCTTGATTAAAATTATTTTCTCTAGCTGCATGATTTTTGAGTACAGTTTTGTGGGTACGAGCAACATAGTTAATAATCGATGTAGGGAGGGAGTCACGAATGGGGAGAGACTTGACCACAGTTGTCTGCTCTTCATCCACCGAACCAGAAACCTCAATCAGCAGTTGCCCTTTGGTTTCTAGAATCAGGCAGCCAATCTGCGCACCCGCACTCTCAATCAAAATTTTCATCAGTCTAGCGAGTAATTTATCCAAAACTATCTCGCTGGAGATTGCTTGGGATGCTTTAATGATCGTCGCTAAATCTAAGACTTCCCCTGAACGGGTGTTGGAAGTGGTGGTTCTAAACTTCTCCGTGAACGAAGTAGTAGCCGATGAGGAGACGATTAATAACTGCGGATACTTGGCTTGCAAGTCTTCCACCTTGGCTGTTGCGCCCCAAAGAGAATAAAGATAGTGGGCTTCATTCAAGTAAACTTGGGCGATTTTCACTTTACCCCAGTCTAGATAGAATTTTGCTGCCAGTTCATTGGCGAAAGCTTCTTCATTAATGTAGTGATATTCTCTAGCCTCAGCGATCGCGCGATCGTAAAATCCATTGCTTCGAGATAAAAGCCCTGAATGCGATGTTGTTCTGCTTGGATTAAGTAAAACTTGTGCAAATAATTCATGGGGGCATGCTCTGCCCACTGCTGCATCTTGGTTTTACGGGCAGTCACTCTAATCAATATTTGCTGCTGTTCGGAAATTGCCACAGTATGGTAGATACCTAGGTGAGCTAGAGCATCATAAAAATGAAACAAAGGAACAAGTAAAGTTGCTGTTGCTCCATCTAAATACTCTTGGGCTTGATTGGCGTTGGCTACCGCCTGATGGTATTCGCCAAACAGACAACAGAGATAGAGTTTGTTGACATATAAAGCACACAGAGCATAGCGATCGTTTGCCGACTGGTGCTGGGGTATCATGATTGATTCATCATACAGTTCGCCCTGCAAAAAATATGCATTTTCGGAGCCTCCTAGCAAGTTCAAGACAGCTTGACCGTAGATTTTTAAGTAATTAAGCGTGTTTTGCTGTTTGAGTTTACTAAAAGCGTGAGTATAAGCTGTTATTTCTGCTGCTAAGTTCGCCAGTTCTTTGCCCACAAAAGCGGAATGAAACGAGTAAAGATAGGCACAGGTAGTTCCATAGTATAAATCTCCCATTTCTAAGCCGATTTGATAGGCAGATTGTAGGGATGCTAATGAGTTTCTGACTGGTTCTTGCCAAATGCCGATCGCCGTCGAAAATACGGCAGTTATTCTGGGGATCAGTTCTGATTTTTGTAATTTATCAGCAAGGTTTAAAGCTAGTCTGCCAAATTGATAGCCTGTTTCGATTTCACCGACCACACCACAGAGAATTAGCCCATAGTTGACATAAGCAAAAGCAGATAAAGAAGTATTTCCATAGCGGATCGACAGATTCACTTGCTTAGATACCAGTATGGGTAATAGTTGAGGTGCAGCAATATAGATCGAAGAAAAAATCGAACTAGCTATCTTCATCACAGCTAATTTTTCTGGATCGCTCATTTGAGGCAAATCAATTAAATCCTCAATCTGCTTTCCAGCTAAGTTTGTTTGAGTTTTGGCTAGTTCCTGTTGAACTTCTAATAATTGGGGCGATGCAGAGAAGGTAAACTCTAAATTTTCTAGCAAAGACAGAGCCATTTGAATTGCGGTTAAGTCTTGATTTTGTGCTTGGTAAGCTTCGAGCTTTACTTGATAAACCTTGACTCGATCTAGCAAAGTCTGAGCCTGTTGCAACACTACTAAAGCGAAATGTTCCATCTGCTCAAAATCACCATTAAATAGGCTACTTCTGCTGCTTCAGAATAAAGACCCAGGATCAGATTGTAATCAGTTTGCCAGCTTTCATCTGTTAAAAATTCTTGACCTAGCTTGAAATATTGAAGTGCTGCATCATAAGCGTTAGCTGCTTTAGCTTTTTGCCCAGCCAGCAAGTTTAGTCTGGCAATTTCAGTGCGTTTTAATGATCGCTAATCAGTTGTTGCCCAATATTAAGATGATCGACAATTTGAAAAATCTTGTCTGATAACTCCTCTGGTGGAGTATTTTCCCTCAGTAAACAGCCGATTTTAAGATGAACAGATAGTTTTTGTGATTGTTCAATTAGAGCATAAGCAGCTTGTTGAATGCGATCGTGTCCAAATTTATAATTTTGAATTAATAGTTGCTCATCTATTTCTGACAGAGGAATAATTAAACCAGCGTTAATCATTAAAGTTAAATTTTCCCGCAGTGATTCAGCAGATTGACCAGCAACAATTGCAATGGTGTTTAAGTCAAATTCTGCTCCAACGCAGGCAGCAATACTCAATACCCCTTGGGTAGATTGAGGTAATTTTTGCATTTTGCCAATCATAAACTGGACTAGATTATCAGTACTCCCAATTTTTTCAATCTGCTTGAGATCCCATTGCCAGTAGCCTCGATGACTTTCAGCCTGATCACAAGAGTATTGAGCAGGATTAAATACCAGCAAATTATCTGCATAGATGCTTTTGAGAAATTCATTGATAAAAAACGGATTGCCATTAGTTTTTGCCAGACTAATTCGGCAAGCGATCGCACATATTCTCTTTCTCGATTGAGGGTATCGGCAATTAACTGCTCAACGTGATCGAGAGCCAAAGGCTTGAGATTAATTTGATTGACTATTGCCCCTTCTCGGCGTAGCTTATCAAGAGTAATGGTTAAAGGGTGAATAGCGGTAATCTCATTATGGCGATAAGAGCCGATCAAAAACAGATAACTAAAGTCGGCATCGAGCATGATGCGCTCAATTAATTTTAGACTAGCAGAGTCTGCCCACTGTAAATCATCGAGAAAAATAACTAAAGGATGTTTAAAAGAGCAAAAAACACGAATAAAATTGCTAAAGACTAAATCAAAGCGATTTTGGGCTGCTATTGCCGTCAATTCTGATAACGCTAGCTGCTTACCAATAATTAGTTCTAGTTCGGGAATAACATTGATGATTAATTGACCATTTACGCCCAAAGCTTTCAGTAGCTTTTTACGCCAGCGATTGAGTCTGATTGTGCTTTCACCTAAGATCTGTTTGACTAAATCAGTCAAGGCATCGACTATCGCCGAATAAGGAGTATTACGCTGAAATTGAACAGAGGCTGTCCCTGTCCTCATAGTAGAACAGGACTTGTATCCCCCGTCAAATTTACCAGAAATAAAATAGCCCTGTTTCTCAGTAATTGGCTGATAAATTTCTTGTACTAAAGTGGTTTTACCAACGCCAGAATATCCTGTAACTAGCATTAGTTCAGTTGGGGATGAGACTGATGGTTCTGCTGTTACTCTGGCAAATGCCTCTAGCAGGGTGGCAATTTCTGGCTCTCTACCATAGAGTTTTTGAGAAATATAAAATCTGTTGGCAACATCTTCAGTGGCGATCGCAAAATCTTTGATTGTTCCTGTAGTTTTTAATTGTCTTAAACATTCTGCTAAATCTGCTTGAACACCATCCGCACTTTGATACCCTTCCTCGGCAGTTTTTGCCATCAATTTAAGGATTAACTGAGAAATGACTCTAGGAATGTCGGGATTGAGACGATGGGGAGGTAATGGTTGCTTGGCTAAATGAGAGTGGATTAACTCTAAAGCATCCATTGTCTCAAAGGGCAATTGTTTGGTCAGTAGTTCGTATAAAGTGACCCCTAGGGAATAAAGATCGCTGCGGTAATCTAAACTACGATTCATTCGTCCCGTTTGTTCAGGGGAAATATAGGCTAAAGTACCTTCAAGCAGGTTAGGACTTTTAAGGCGAGGATTTTCCTGCTGAAGCATCGTAGCAATGCCAAAATCAATAATTTTGAGCTGTCCTGTGGTGGGGTTCAAGACAATGTTGGCTGGATTAATATCTTTATGAATAACTTTAGCTGCATGAATCTTTCTTAAATTCTCAACTATCTTGATTCCAATCTCTAAGAATTCTGACAGTGTTAAAGACTTTTCCTCAATCCACTTTTTTAAAGATATCGCCCCAAAATCTTCGAGGATGATAACCAAGCTTCTGCCATAAGGTTCTAAGCCATAAGTTTTAATCGCTTCCTCAAACTTAAGACTGCAAAGAGTTTTATATTCTTGTCGATAACGAGCAAGTTCTTGCGGAGTGGGATAATCTTGTTTTAAGACTTTCAGGATTACAGGCTGATTATCCGCTGAGTGAATGCCCTGATAGACTTCTGAGTTAAAACTTTCGTAGATTTTGGCTAGAACTTGATAGCCTGGCAAAGTGATCATGATGAATTTTCAAAACTAGTTCAAGTTAAGGATTTAGTAGCCAGTTATTTTTCTTTCCACCCCGACAAAGATTTAATTCACTTTGCGATTGAGTATATCGATAGGTCGATTGACAAAAAATTCATATGGCACTCTAAGCGCACTACGTACAGCAGATTGCCATCTATCCACATTGTAATGAGATTTTCTGGGGGAAACCTGCTCAAAATAGTCTGAATGCAAAGTAAAGCCAAAATTAATTGACGGCATTTGAAGTTTAGCAATTGGGCCTTGACTAAGATTGTCGGCGGCAAAGAGCCAGACTTGAGAACCTTGTGGACCTAAGATGGTAGTAAAAATATAGCCTTGATCTTGTCCTTGGGGAACAAATTGAATACTGTCGAGAATATGCTCATCAGGACAGACATAAAAATCGATCAGTTCTTTGCCTAAATTAAACACGGGAGTATCAGGATTTTGTTCCCGTTCTGTTTTAATCTGCTTGGTAAGTTCTGCCCAATTTTGATCTAGAGGGATTTTTGCCAACACTGAAGGAAGATCCTGTTGAGAAAGTTGTTCATCTGTGAGAATTCTATTTTCATGGTCGCGAAAACTCAAATATTGACGGCGACAGATTAAATCTTGGTGGTATCCTCCATAAGCTTGGTAGATAGCTGAATATCCTTGCGGGGCAAAAAGCTCTCTGGGATCGGCAGTATGCAGCATAGTTGAAAACCAGCCTGGATGGATTAAGGCTTCTTGGCTAATTACTTGAGCATGTTTAGCATCATTTTGAATTACAACCTTACGTAGTACTCCAGGATCGAAGGCAAACATCCAAGGTATACCATGATATTCTTGTGGATAGCGATCGCCCGTAAAATGCTTTACATCATAGGGTTTGATTGCTTCACTGACACTAATGGTTGCTTGCTGTACGGCAACTAAATTGATTTTTCCGTTACTGTCGTGTTTGTAATCGCATAAAAAGTGGTAACTGTCCCCTTCAAAAGTGATTAGCCGTGATGGGACAGATTCTAGATCTGGTTTGAGATCTTGGCGGTTGACCAGATAAATTTGCGTTTTGGGATAAGTTTGTTGAGGCGCAACTTTTATACCCAACAAAGTTGCCATACCAATCTGGAAGGGCATATCGGGAATCATAATTAGTTCTTCTGTCACTATTGCTGTATGGGGGCTACCGTCAACCACCGTTCCCTCTAATTCCCAATGCTTTAAACTGCCTTCGCCATCCCAACGAGTAATATAGACCGCACTCAGCATATCGGTAAATAATTTCCCTGGACGGAGTGTAGACTTTAATTCGCAGGTAATTAGTTCACGGGTATTATCATCGTAAAAAGGATGGGCAGTATTTGCCACCAACGGAAAAAGAGAGAGAGGAATAGATATGATATGTTCGTCAAAATAGCCTATGGGGGTGATAGTTTCTAGGCTAAGGGGATCTACTTCCCAATAACGTCCTGCGTCTGCGGTCAGAATTAGTCTACCATCCATGTTAACAATTCCTGTATTAGCTATCTCGGCGACCCCAATTAAACCAAGTCGGGCAGGAAAGAAAGCTTCTGGCAATATTTCGCTGATGGGGGATTGGACTGAATGCCAAAAGCTATCCCAAGTATTTAATTTTTGGCGCTGAACTCGAACTTTTCCCTCTTGTGGCTGGAGATCCCACCTGATGATTACTCCTTCTCCAGCAAATAAATGGCGATCGGTTTGACGGTGACAGGGAGCAACGATAAAAATATGACCCGATAAATTATCTGCCCAATCTCCTTCAATCTGAATATCCTCACACAAACTACTGGAATTAGTAAAATTACGAAACTTGTTAACATCAACTGACATAACAGATACTCCTAAAATCTCGGCAATTTCTCGGCAATTCAAGCTGTCAAAAACCTGCATGGTGCTAGTTAAATATGTGCATCAAGCTGTATTTATGCTGTATTTATGCTGTTTGTCATGTCATTTTGAAATTTAATCGTTACTGCTATTTAAATTTGAGTCTGAATTTTATCTTAGTTTTACTTTTGCTCTGCCAAACTCATAAAACTCATAAAAAAACTCATATTAAATCTACAATTGCAGTATGACTAAATCATTACGTAATTAACTGATGTTACGTACTAATTTATCTGTTAAGACGGGGTAGTAGGTAGTAGGTAGTAGGTAGTAGGCTTCGCGGCTCGACTGAGCGCTCACGCCGAAGTCCGAACGGTAGTAGGTAATCCCCATTCGGGGACAATGTGGGAATATTGTTTGGTTTTCTTCACCCAGCTATTGATCGATGATTTTAATCATTAATTTTTCGTATTCTCTGCGTAACTTCAGTAATTAAGCTAAATAGTACTGTGGCGTATGCGCCTCCTTGAACATAGACATTAGCATTAAATAAAAACAATTTAATAGAGAATTGGGTAATTGGGGATTGATGATGAATTATCTCCCTACATCCCTACATCCCTACATTCCTGTCTTCTTAAACGAGAAGTATTGCCACAGATATGATGTTGCGTCAATCTTAATTGATGGCTCAAGTCGGTAATCACTAGCTCTAGTGACATTACTATCTGCATCGCTTTTCCTTTAAAATAGGAAAGTTATGATAATTACACTAAAGCAGTTTAGTTACTAATCAATCACGGAGTTTATTAAATTTATGGCATTAATAGTTAGTAGTCTTGTTAGCTTTCTCCAAATTTACTGGATCTTGCTAATTGTGAGAATTTTGCTATCTTGGTTTCAGACAGCAGAATGGGCGGGACAGATTATTTCCTTCCTCTCTCCTGTTACCGATCCTTATCTCAATATATTCCGCTCAATTATCCCACCTTTGGGTGGAATTGATATTTCAGCAATTTTGGCATTGATTCTCTTACAGTTTGTCCAAAGTTCACTCACATCCTTTGCTGCTGCTAGCATGGCAAGCGGATTTTACAGCTAATTTTCGTTGTTTTGGTTGTCAAAATCGTCGTAATAGTAGGGACGGACTTTTTCTGCAAACCCAGACGCTTTGAAGTTTTTCAATTTTAGAGGAGTTGGTTGGTTTGCAGGGACACTAACTCTAAATGCAAAATCGCTCACACCAGGGGGTACTTCTTCAATGGTGCCAATCCGCCCCCGATTTTCAAAGGTTGAGTTGTCATTCGCGTCATAGATCCGCCCAAATACATCAGCATCTACTACAGTCTTGCCTGAAATGTTTTTTGCTTTACCCTTAATGGTATAACAACTAGCTGGACGAAGATCACCACTAGTAACGCTACCATCGGCCTCATCTCCAGCACATGGCTCGTAAGAGAGATTGCTAAGACTAATTGAAGTCATTGCTGCTGCGGGGGGAGTTATTACCCAGCTACCCAACCAGAAGGAAATAGAAATTAGTAGTCCTGTTAGAAATCGAATCATAGGTAATATGTGTATCTATTGATTTAAATTTTTTACAATACCTGCGCTCTTAGCCACGCTACAGGAAGAGACAAGGTTTTCTTTGGTTTAGAGACAAAAGCCCGCTGATTGAAAACGTCGTAGTTATTTGCCTCAATCTCATCGAGAATACCCTGATAATGAATTAATGAAGCCCAAACTGGTAATCGCGAGTCGCGAATTAAGTAGCGAATACCTGCTTCTGCTTGTTTATAGTACTCTCTTGCTCGTTTAATTTGAAACTTCATCACTGCCTTCCAACGCTCGTCTACCACCCCTGCTAATAAATCCTGCTCTGTATAGTCGAAAGCGTGAAGATCTTCAATTGGCAAATAAATACGATCGCGCTGCATATCTTCCCCAACATCCCGCAAAATATTGGTTAGCTGCATGGCTATCCCTAAAGCGATCGCTTCTTCGGTAGGAACATAAATCGGCTTTTCTCTTTCCCATGGTACACCGTTAGCATCTGCACCAATACCTAAGACAGCATTAGACATTAAGCCAACTGTGCCAGCAACACGGTAACAATATAGCTTAAGCTCGTCAAAAGTCTGATAGCGATTACGCAACAAATCCATTCTTTGTCCAGCAATCATGTCTCGAAAAGGTTGAATGCCCAGGGGATAATTTTGGATCGCATCAACCAGAGCAACATCAGTATCATCAATCGGATGTCCTGCAAAGACAGACTCAAGCTGATGCTCCCATTGCGCTAGAGTTTCTTTGGTGGTGTACTGAGCTTTAGCGCCATCAACTAGTTCATCAGTGAGCCGACACCAGGCATAGATTGCCCAAATTGCCTTGCTTTTCTCTTTAGGCATCAACAGAGTGCCAAGATAAAAGGTTTTAGCGTAATCTGCCGTAATTTGACGGCAAATCTCATAAGCCTCATCTGTTGAGACTAATTTTTTTTTCGTTTCGGTTTTTGGTAATTGCAACATTCAGAAGCAAGCAGAAGTTACTGTCTTTATATTTAGCGGAGATTAGGGTAGTCTAAGTTTTTTGCCCTATGTCATTTAGCATTGTCTCATCCTATTGTTACTAAAGACATATAACAAGCAACAAAAGTTAGATTGTAGATAAATTGGCGATTAAATAGCGGCGGCTGGGGTTTTATTATCCACTTGGGTTGAAGTTGAATAATCAGTCGCGATCGCTTTGGCTGCTAGTTTACCAGAAAGTACCGCCCCTTCCATGCTGCCTAAGTATTCTTGCTTAGTAAAGCTACCTGCTAAATAGAAGTTATTTATGGGAGTTTTTTGGGTGGGTTTGACGGACTGTGTGCCAGCTAAAGCACGATAAACAGAGCGAGGTGTTTTAACGACTTTAGATTTAAGCAATTTTGCTTGATTATCTCCTTCAAAGTGTTGCGGGAACAGTTTTTTCAATTCTGCCATAGTTGCTGCAATAATTTCCTCATCAGACTTGGAGATCCAGTCTTTAGCAGGTGCTAGTACTAGCTCTAACATTGACTTATCAGGATCGGCATATTCTTGACAGGTGTTACTCATGTCAGCATATACACTTAGTAAAGGCGATCGCGAAAATAGCAACTGATCAATTTCGGTAATTTTGCGATCAAACCAAAGATGCAAATTAATTACTTCTACTCCCTCTAACTTACACATATCTTGAAAGAAAGTTTGCTTTTGCCAAGCTTTAGGCAACAAGGGTTTCAAAGGATCGACAGGTATCGCCGACACATAAGCATCCGCCGTAATCACCCGATCTTCCGCGCCGTCTAAACCACGAATTAAGTAGCCTTTGACTGTACCATCCTCATTGGTCATAATCTCCTTAATCGGCGTATTGAGATGCACTTCTCCACCTCTGGCGGTAATATAGTCCACCATTGGCTGACACAGTCTCTCTGTGGGTGAGCCATCTAAAAAGGCGACTTTTGAACCATAACGTTCTTTTAAAAAACGGTTGATGGCAGTCAGGGGAATAGTAGCGGAAACATCTTCAGGATTGATAAAAGTCAAGGCTTTAGATGCCGCAATAAAAATATCACTGTTAACTCGCTCATCAATTCCCTGCTGTTCTAACCAAGCAAGTAGGTCATACTGATCCATATTCTCCACATACTTCTGTCCTCGCACAATAGCAGGCAACAAACCCACAGCAAACTTAAACTTCTGCGTCCAAGTCAACATATCGTTGTTACGAATAATCGACACAATGACGTTAAAAGGAGCAGGAATATCAGGAACATCAAAGCGAGAATATGTCCCTGGTTTTTCTGGCTGGTTGAAAATTAGCGTGTGCTGCTTCCACTGCAATCTGTCTTCAATTCCCAACTCTTTAAACAGTTGAATCATATTGGGATATGCCCCAAAAAAGACGTGTAAACCAGTTTCATACCAGTCTCCATCCTCATCTTTCCAAGCAGCTACCAAGCCACCCAGAACATCCCGTCGTTCAAGGACAATCGGTTCATGTCCTTCATCTACCAAATACTTAGCGCAGGCTAATCCTGCCAACCCTGCTCCGGCGATCGCAACTCGCATTTACAAATACTATTCTCAAATAATGGTTTGCACAAAAGTCGGTATAATCTACGACTTAATTTAGTTATTATACTTTGCATTTCGTTACAAAAACCCAGATTACTGAGAATTGTCGGTAATTTTATTTAATGTGGCGAATGAATAAGATTAATAAGATCGAGCAAAATTAGCTTTTTTTAACCAATCTACCAGGTTGGCGATCGCTGCTATGACTTACTCAAACAAGATTCACGATATCCATCCCTGCACTTCAAGAAGGTAGGACAGTTTTGGTCAGTGCGAATTGGCATTCATTATCGCGCTTTAGCGGTATAAGAAAATGGTGATATTGCATGGTTTTGGATTGGAACACATGCAGAATACGACAAATTGTTAGGAAATCAATAGCTTCAGAAACGTTTTTTGTTCTTGGTTATTTTGCCCGCCCTACAAAGGCGCGATCGCACTCTAATTAAAATGCGATCGCCTAATCATGAATGAAAGAATTATTGAAAGTGGTTTGGTGAGCAACAGTATTTATCAGTTTCACTTCATATCAATCAAAAGTTTTTTATCAGCGATCGCCAATTGTATTAATTTTTTATTCTGTTATTTAGCCATAATGATATTTACAAGACAAAATGATTATTTCCTCATTAGTGACTTTATAAACTAAACGATGTTCGCGATCTATTCTTCTTGACCAATAACCACTAAGATCGTGTTTTAAGGCTTCTGGTTTTCCCAAACCCTGAAAAGGATGGCGATTAATATCTTCGATCAGTTCGATAATTTTGCGATGTATTTTTTATCTAACTTTACCCAGTCATTAAAATCTGCAAACGCAGACGATTCAAAGACTATTTTCTGCTCATTACAAGTCTTTGAAGTC
>JAAUOU010000091.1 GCA_012034765.1 Pleurocapsaceae cyanobacterium CSU_1_1
GACTTAGGGGGTAGTCAAATCACCTCGCCCGAAACGAGCCAAACCACCTCTTAATTTATCTCCGATTCCCTCTTGACAACTGGCTTTTAAGCTTAACTTGTCACCAATGCCCAAGAAAACACCGCCGTTACCTGTTAACTTTTGCCACCAAAGCCGATCCCGCCAATGCGACTGAAGTAGCTTCAACTGAAACCGCCGAACTACCAGTAAGTAGCGCTCTTGCTGCGGATATTTTATCTTGCGGTCAAGCAGCAGCAGCCCTCAACGGTGCTTACTGTATTGGTTATCAGGGTGAAAGCTACAGCAGATACCATAAGCTTTTACCTTAAAACTATGGCTAAAGTATGGCGTAGTTACAGAACCGATCAGGGTCGGGTATATCCTATTTATCCCTTGTCCGTGGCGCAGATTAATGATGTGACAAGTACCGTTGATGCGATCGACTTGTTACCCACGACGATCGCCACCGAAATAATTGAGGTGCAGCATCCTTGTGCGGTAAGCGGTCTTACGCCTCGTAAAATAGCGCTGTTTACCAGTGATGGCGCACGGTTTTTGATTAACTACCCACTTCCCTTTAGTCAAAATTTGGCTAATTACTTAACGGCAACTATTGCCGTTACTGCCTGGGAATTGATTGGGGAGCGTATTGTTTACGGCAGATTAATGCGGATGCTTGATAATGTCTAGTCGCTTTTATCGCTCGTACAAGTTTTTCTATGACAACGATTTAGGGCAAACGATTATTAAGCGTCATCGCTCTTATTTGGACGAATCTGGCTCGTTTGAGGAGACTCCCACTACAACATTGTTTTTAAACAGGGTAGTTAATATTGCCGAAAAGGTCACGGGTACGTCACAGGGCTTAAGACATGTACGTGCTTATGTTGGCACTCGCCAACTAATCGCCAAAATTCCTTACGCTCCTACCGATTCCAGACTAGTCGATCACGTGCGCGAAATTTTAGCTCAACCACAAGTTATCTGTGGCGATTACAGCCAATTTGATTCCGATTGAGTATCAAAATACAGATCTGGAAATGGCTTTATTGTTTTTGCCGAGCAGCACTACTTTTTTATATGCCACGGTAGTTAAGCCTAATTGTAGCTTGTGTGTAATAGAAGCACAAAATAACAATATACAAGACACTTTGTTCTCGATGCAGCTTGTCTTGAATCAAATACTTGCTGCTTTAGATGTTCCTGTGGTGACTACGGGTATGACTACAGGCAATTTCAATCAATTATTTAGTCTTAGTTTTTTCTAATTATGCAGCCCAATTTATTAATGGTTGATAGTAAAAATTATCGGATTTACAACGATGAAAACAACGTTAATTATCATGCCGAACATATCCCTGTATATGCCCTCAGACGTATTTTTAATTTAGCCGTTAATGTTACTAAAACCATTGTTTTTACTGACTTAGATGGTTTTTGGGCAATAGATAGTTTGTATATATCTTCACCAAGCAATAGTGATATTCAAATAGATATTGTTGATAGTAATGGCGTTGTTTTTTATACAGACATTTATCCAAAGGATACTACTCCTCGAACTTTTCCCACGGTATTAATTAACAACACTTTAACGATTAGAGTAACCGCCAAACGAAGCGCGATTAATTTGCTATTGCTTTATCTCAAACCCGCACATTTAGCTTATTCCCAAGATTTTTAAGATGTTTTTACCATCAAAGAACAACGTGTTACCAAACACGCCAATTTATCCTGGCTCGCATTTTACCTGGGGTGAGGCGACCAAAAACGGCAAGCGTCCCCTCGAAGATCTGATCATCAACGATCGCCTTATAGTAAGCGCAGGGCAAATTGAGAAAACCATTGTTTTAACCGCGATGGCCCTCGATCTAGTACGCCAAAAACTGGGCAATCATCCGATTCATATTAACTCTTGGTATCGTCCCGCCCGCGATAATAAAAGCGTTGGTGGTTCACAATATTCCCGTCATCTGTTTGGGGATGGGGTCGATTTTCGCTCTGATTATTATTTGCCACAGCAAATAGCTAAACTGCTTGAGCCTACTCACAATGGCGGTTTTCATGCTTATAGCAAATTTTGTCATATCGACTGGCGAGGACATAAAGCCAGATGGTAGTAAGACAACAATCGAACGTTCCTGCTTTGGCTTGGATCTTTACCAGCTTTGGCTTTATGGTGTTTTTGGTTTGTTCGGGGATTTCTTTAACCAAAGCCAAGGCGTATCAATTGGAACTTGCCCAATACAAGCTTGCTGTTGGTTCAGCATTAAATGAAGTTGTTCAAGTCAACTCCACCCTTGTAGAGACGGCAAAATCTGCACCATTACCTCCTGCTAAAAAACAGCAAATTGTTAATCTAACTGAAAAATCAAATCAAGCAATTGAATCAATCGATCAAACTGTTTTAGAGGAAGAATGAAGATAATTAACAAGCAAGATCGGGGCAAGTTTGCGATCGCCACTGAATCAGTCCCAGAGAGCGAGATTAATCTTGATTTTAATCCGCTGATTAACCAGTTTGAGTTAACGGGCGATTATTACCTGATTCACTGGCAAGCACGCGCCAAAGGATACCGACAATGGGGTATTTATCGAACTTGTGATGATAGCTATCATTCACGGCTAAAAATTCCTATGGCTTACGGCGGTTGGTCAACGCTACAGCTTGAGGACGCAACGGCTACAACTTTGCCAAGTGCTGTTTTGTTTTTTAAGGGGAGCTTGAAATTGTAGTGCAAGTTTTTCTAGCTGTTGTAATCTTTCATTTTGTCGAACATATAGCTCAAATGGTTCAGCTATATGTTCTACATTGGTCACGTCCTGATTGTTTGGGTATTTTGGGTTGGTGGTTTCCCTGGTTAATGCGCTCTGAATTATTGCATCTAGCCTATGCGGTCTATATGCTTGGTGGATTGTATCACTTTAGACGGCAAAGTTATCACAAAGCCTGGATTACGGCGACTCACCTACAGTCATTTCATTTAATCGAGCATGTCCTACTGCTGACTCAATTACTATTTGGCTTTGAACCAACAGGCATCGGTGGTCTGTGGTTTAAACGAATTGAATTGCATTTTATTTATAACCTGATAGTTTTTGTGCCGATGATGATAGCGTTAAGATTAAATAAGTCTTATGGGGTTTCTTTGTAAGCAATTGAGATCTTGGCAGAAAAATCGGCTTTAGATATTCCACCTTTTGCTTCAGTGATATTTGCCCCAATGCTCGTACCACTTCTCAATAACTGCTTAGATAAAACAAATTCACTTTTTTCTGCGCATAAATATCTGTATGCTTTTACAATCCTAATCGCAAACTGATATGCCTTATCATAAGCCACATTATTATCCATAAATAAATGGTCATTATCCATAAATAAATGGTCATTGTTCATTGTTCATTGCTTTTGTGAGTTCAGACAAAGTTGGGCAATCTCTCCCATGGTTCGAGATTGCATTTTGTTTTGAGTATTAAGCTTATGGTAGGATTGGAAAATTTTCTCTAGAAAGCTAAGGTTTTCTGTTAGATTTACGCCAAAGTTATGGGGATGCCACCATAAATGATATATAAGTCCATGATTAGCAGCATACTCTAGTCCTGAAGTGATGCGATGTAGGCGTAAAGCGTCTAAATATTTAAGCTTGGCGGAATAGGGACGCAGAAAACGGCTAGCAGGAATGTTGATGGGATAGTTAGAGCATAAGTCTGACCAAGAATAGCAATTTTGACCAGTCACATTGAAATAGGTATCCAATAGCCGTAGTATGCGCTTAAGAGGTCGATCGCCATCTCCTGCCTGATAGTCATTATAAATAGAGCTAGTTTCGTTGCCTCGATAACAGTCAATACCGCATTCGGCAATCGTTGTTAAATAGTCTGCATTATATTGGTTGCGCGGAAATACTAAACTGGTTGTGCTAATGTTAGCTTTTTTTGCTGTCGCGATCGCTGCATTAAGATCTGCTTTAAATTGTGCTTGAGTTTGTCCTGTTTCTAAACAGTAATAATGGGAAAAAGTGTGAGTGCCAATTTCTTGTCCTGTATATTGCTTGACTAACTCAATTAAATCTGGACAAAAATGTAGTTGTTGATTGTTTTCTTGCTTTAAAGTATTGATGTATTGATAAGGATCTAATTTTGGTTGATCGTAGCTTGGTAGTTGTTGCGGGATATTCTTTTGTAATTGGTCAATATCAGCATAATAAAGAAACCCAACAGTAGCCCAAGTAGCGTGAATTTTATATTTTGCAAATAGCTCTAAAAGAGCAGGTATCGCTTGACGAACTCCTTCTAATTGTTTTTGATAATTATTAAGAGAAACAACATCTCTCATCCCCCAATAAAGCTCTACATCAAGAGAAATGACAAAAGTTGCCTGAGATAAATTATTCATATTTTTTTTAAAAAATAAATGCATTCAAAGTTATATTTGAAGGCAAAATTTTGCTGTATAATTCATTAAAAAATACTTAATATAGATTGTTATTCAAGCTAATAAATTTCACCGAACTTGAATTATTGCATAGCAACTTGGACTGCAAATCAAACATATACATGAAGAGAAATGAGTTTTAAGATAATTTTTAATCATGAAATAATATCACAATTAAAATAAATAGTATATAGTTTTAAACGCGCGGTTAAATAATAACAATATGTTTAATTTTAAGAAACATCAAAGATTAAATAGCGTGCAATCATATTAATTTTTACGGCTAAAAATAATCCATTTCCCTGATACTTCAGCGATCGCACCGCCTGGAAGAGTAGAAGTACGGCTGTGATTAGGGGCGGTAATTAAATTAACAACTGCTTGAATTTGCTCGAAATTTGGCTGTCGAGACATGACGGTAGGTAAAAATTGGCGGATCGCTCGACGTTGAATAGCTAAGGATAGATGCTGTAGATCTAAACGATTTAAACGATCGCCATTCGTGGCGGTTTTAAGCACTTGAGTAGCAGTATTTTCCAGATATTCTAGATCGGCTCTAAGGATCTCGGCGGTTTGTGCCAGAGAATTTTCTACTTGAGGATTAAAACGCTCTTGAAGATAGGGAATTAACTCCCCACGAATTCGATTACGCGCATAGCGATCGCTGTGATTAACCGCGTCAAACCAAATCGGTAAACTAAACTGAGTGCAAAATGCCAAAGTTTCTCGGCGATATACTTCCAACAGAGGACGGAGCAAAGAAATTGTGGGAGTTAAGGAGCGTTGCCAAGTTAAAGCAGCTAATCCATCTGTCCCCGCACCACGAATTAAATTGTAAAGTAAGGTTTCGGCGCGATCGCTTTTAGTGTGTCCCGTAACTATATACTGAAACTCTTGTGATTGAGCAATTTCGGTCAGAGCCTGATAACGCCAGTTTCTAGCTGCTGCTTCAGTTTCTGGCAAACCTTGGGCAGTTTTGAGGTAAAGTGGTAATTCCCAGTTGGTAGCTACCTGACTTACCCTCTCGACTATGCCAACATCCGTTGACCACTGATGATCGCAATGAGCGATCGCTAACTGCCAATGCCACTTAGAACGCAAATCCAGTAGCAGTTTACCTAGACAGAGAGAATCCTGTCCTCCAGATACTGCAACTAAAACCTTGGCTTGGGGGGGTAAAAGCGATCGCTGAAGTAAGGTTTTATGTAATTTAGCATGGAGATTCGTCCAATCAGTCTGAGACATACAGTAGCAAGCTGGCATTATGATGATTATCTTAAACGGCTTAAGTAATTTCAGACAGATCGAGTTATTTTATATTGGTCATAGCAGCTTGACACTGGCGTAAAGATTGAGTGAAGAAACTTACATCAAAAAGAACCGTAGGTAATCATGTATGTGTAGTTGCTAGTAAGAAAAAACACTGAAAAGAGTCTTCACTGCTAGTAATGATTATTTGTAACTTTTTAGATTACTTTTTAATATGATTCGTGTTTTATTAGTTGACGATCAAAAAATGGTCAGGGAAACTTTGAAAAATTTCCCTAGAAACGGAAACTGATATTGAAATTGTCGGTACAGCCAATAATGGCATTGCGGCGATTCAACAGGTGGAGATACTCCATCCTGATATTGTTATTATGAATATGGAAATGCCTGGTTTAGATGGTGCTAGTGCGACCAAACAAATAACCAGTCGATTTGCGCAAACCAAAGTTTTGATGCATACTTCCTCTGACAATGATGAATACATCACAAAATCATTGGCAATGGGAGCAAAGGGTTATCTCTTAAAAAACGTTGAAACTCAGGACATAGCAGGGGTGATTCGCAATGTCAATAAGGGCTATACTCAAATTTCTCCTGGACTATTAGACAAATTATTAATTAGTACCGATTCAGGTGTTGTCATCAGCAAGTTAGAAAATTCCCTTGCTACCTATCAATCAGACAACAGCACCACAATATTATCTACCGCCACATCACAAAAGTTACTTTCTCATTTAAAACTTACCACTCGTCAGCAACAAGATGAGATTAGTAAACTACGTCAGAGTGTTAACAGTAATCAAGCAGAATTCCCTAAAATTAAGCAATATCTTGGGCTAATATTTTTACTGTGGTTGATATCTCTTCCCTTACTAGGATTTTTTCTCTGGAGACTGGATCGCAAAACCAATAATCTTCAAATAAAAACCAATAATCTTCAAGTAAAAACCAATAATTTGCAAAAAAATTTACAATCAACCGTTATTCCCTTGTCAAGAGTCGGTTTATATGGAGAGTTTAGTCTCAATGGACTTGCTCAAAGAGTTACCAAAGCTTACAAGCAAGATTCTAATTTGGATCGAGTTTCTTCAGTTTATGTTGCCCAAAAAGATGATGCGATTATCTTATTTGGTACTATTGCTGATGCCGCTCTGCTAAGACGGATGGAAAATATTGCTAAACAAGTGGATGGGGTTAAGGAAGTTGATACTAATAATGTGACAATTGAACCTGATTTGAGAAGTAACATCCTGAATTCAGCTAAATAAATCTGTAAATCCGTCTGAAAATTTGCCGTTAAGTAAGACAATGCAGTAACTTGTGAGTATTAATTATTTAAAATTCAAAGTAGAGACGGTGTTGTGTCTAAAAACTGGTTAATTTCTCTGATAGCTTGCGCTGGTATATCTAGTTTATCTTTGCCTGCAAGAGGGCAAGCTATATTACCTTATATCCCTAAATTAGATTCGGAAAAACTTGAACTACAAGGATTACAACTACTTCAAGATGCGGTGCAGTTGATTCGCTTCCAACAATATGACTTAGCCTTACCTAGAGCAGAATTAGCCACTCAACTCGCTCCAGCAAATTCTGATGTTTGGTTTATTCTTGGCAGTCTCTACATCCAGCAAGAAAAAATCGATCAAGGGATTAAAACACTAGAAAAAGCTGAAAGTCTAGCTCCTGAACAAGAAGGAATTTTGTTTAGATTAGGGGAAGCCTATTTTCAAAAAGGAGATTATGAAACAGCACAAGAAAAGTTTGAGGCTGGATTAGAAATCAAAAATGAATCTCCTGATGCTCTGTTTAGCTTAGGCAATACTTATCTTAAGTTAGCTAAGTTTGATGACGCGATCGCTGCTTATGAAGAAGCTTTCCAGATGGAGGCGACTTTTTGGCCAGCATTGAATAATGTAGGGCTAGTAGAATATGAAAAAGGCGATTACGACCAAGCAATTTCTAAATGGCAATCGGTAATCAAGGTAGACGCAAAACAGGCAGAACCTAGATTAGCTTTAGCAGTGGCATTGTTTTCTGAAGGAAAGGTGAATGAGGCAATCAAGTTAGGCAAAGCAGCTTTAAAACTTGATGGTCGTTATGCTGATATTAAGTTTCTCCAAGAAAATCTCTGGGGAGAACAGCTAATTGAAGATACTCGTCAGTTTCTTAATAATCCTCAGATGCAAAGGGTTGTTTCTAAAATCGAGCAATCTAACCCAGACCAATTACCAGAACAAAACCAGGGTGTTCCGATCCCTCAATAGATTTTTTGGAGATTTTTTGGCGTTGCTATTTTAGGCTCTAAGCTCAATTATGCAACGCCATTTTTCTTAGTGAGAATTTTTTAAATTGTCTCACTGTTCATTGTTCAATGTTCAATGTTCAATGTTCATCGCTAGATCAAACAGCAAGAACTCACTATCTAAACTATTGCCTGCGATCGCAATTTCAGTTTCGTTAGTTATGGCAGCACCATCTCCTGCTTGCAGTAACTGCTCGTTGAGCTTTACTTCTCCTCTAGCCACCTGTAGCCATATTCCCCGATTATTTTTAATTGGATAGCTAAGGCGGCTGGTGCGCGGAGCGCAATCGCTTTTAGTTAATGAACCCAGATAAAGATTTACGTCTTGATGAATAGTGACGGAGTTATCTCTACCATCTTGTGAACCTAACAGCGTTAATTTACCCTGTTTTAACTCTGAGCTAAAGTTTTTCTCTTCATAGCTAGGCTCTAATCCTCGTTTTTCTGGCATAATCCAAATTTGGAGTAAATGAACGGGATTGGTATCAGAAGCATTAAATTCACTATGTCTAACTCCCGTACCCGCAGACATCCTTTGAACATCTCCTGGACGAATTACTGAACCATTTCCCATACTGTCTCGATGTTCTAATTCCCCCGATAAAACACAGGTAATAATTTCCATATCTTGATGTCCATGAGTACCAAAACCCTCTCCTGGAATTATCTTGTCTTCATTAATTACTCGTAAACTGGCAAACCCCATATGTTGTGGATCGTAATAATTGCCAAACGAAAAAGTATGTCTGCTATCTAGCCAACTGAGGTTAGCAACACCTCTTTGATTTTGAGGACGAATTGTAATCATTTGGTTTTACCTCCTTAATTGCTTCGACATATTTATTATGAATTAGTTTTAAAATAAAGACAATATACTATTTTGCAGACATATTGTCTCTAATTATTCTACAATCTATGGATAAGTTTGCCAGCATGAAAGCCTTTACTCAGGTAGTGCAGTCAGGAGGATTTGCTGCTGCTGCGAGAAAGATGGGAGTATCGCGATCGACAGTTAACAAGTTAGTGATCAATTTAGAAAATGAACTCAAAGTACAGTTGCTCCAAAGAAGTACTCGCCAGGTTAAGCCGACACCCACAGGATTAGCTTTTTACGAACGATGCCTAAATATCTTGGCGGAAGTGGAAGCAGCAGAAGTAGCAGTATCAGAACTACAGACTGAACCCCAAGGAACGCTGAAAATCAATGCACCGATGTCCTTTGGCACGTTGCATCTGGGCAAGGCGATCGCCAAATTTATCGCTCAATATCCAAAATTACAGGTACAGTTAACCCTAGACGATCGCTTTATCGATCCTATCGCCGAAGGTTACGATTTAACCATTAGAATCGCTCAACCAGAAAGATCTCCTAGTTTAGTTTTTCAGGCGATCGCACCTGTTTCCAGAGTTCTATGTGCCTCCCCAGATTATCTAGCAAAACGTGGCGTTCCTAGTTCTCCTGCTCAATTATCAGAACATTCTTGTTTACATTATGGACAGATAGTTACAGGAAACCAGTGGGAATTAAATTATGGCAATGAAAAACATCAGGTAACAGTCAAGGGAGTACTTTGCTCAAATAACGGTGAAGTATTAAAAGATTCAGCAGTACAAGGTTTAGGTATAGCTTTACTACCTATGTTTATTATTGAACAAGAATTGGCACTAAAGACCCTGGCGATTGTTTTACCAGATTATCAACCATCAGCGCTCAATTTATGCCTTATTTATCCTTTAAATCGACATTTAAATACCAAAAGAAAGCTATTTGTCGAGTTTTTTGAGCAAAGATTTGATCAAAGCCAACTCTAAAAGTTATAAGCTTGCTTGTCGCCCTTACAGGATAAGCATAAATTTAATCTAAAATAAAGCAAAATTCAAGTTTAGCGATCGCCTAACATCTTTTTCTTGATAGCTTATAGCTATTTAAAATTCAATTCCTATTTTTTTCGTATATTACTCCATCGACAATTAGATTTGCTTTATCTGGACGTACTTCTAGCAGTGACTTAATCGATCTGCGCGATCGCCCGACTGCAAATCCCTGAAACAGTTCTCCTACTTGGAAAAATAGCATTACCGCAACAGCTTCGGGTAATTCGTGAATCGCGATCGCTCCCAAGGTAGCAATAGTCATCAAAAAGTTTTCATCAAAGATTTTACCCCGCAGAATATTACGCCCTGCGCTAGTTAAAACACTCCAACCACATCTAAACATTTAGATGATTAAATAGCTTCACTTTTATTCATTATTTAGACTTTAAACCTTGTCAGTTTAGTTGCTTAGACAATACTGGGTTAATACAATTTTGAGTTTCCTTCTTTGATAATGATACTCATTTTAAGCTTGAATGTCTATTCAAATGAACAACTAGATCATTTACCTCCGATAGAGACTAATTACTCTGTTGGCACTCATTTCGATAGATATTTAAATTTTTAGCGCGATCCCTCTTGACTCTCCAGTTGACTAGAGACTTCATAATAAAAGTAATCGATCGCAAAAGGGTAGAAATTATGACATTACAACTTAAAGTTCCCAACATGGCTTGTTCGGCTTGTGGAGATACCATTACCAAAGCAATAAAAGAAATCGATCCAACTGCAACTGTACGAGCCGAGCCTAAAACTAAGCTTGTCGAAGTTGAAACGCAAGCATCAGAAGCTGAGATCTCGCAAGCGATTACAGCAGCAGGTTATACCGTTGCCTGAATAATGCTGGGAATCATTGAAAACCCAAGTCAGGAGGTAGGAAGTGGAAAATAGCAATCTGAAACTGCGAGGCATGAGTTGTGCCTCTTGTGCCAGTAATATCGAAGAAGCAATTCGCTCAGTTCCAGGCGTGAACGAATGTAGTGTCAATTTTGGTGCCGAACTTGCCACCGTCACTTACGATCGAGATCGAACTGATATAGCAGCGATTCAAGAAGCCGTCGATGCAGCAGGATATTCCGCTGTCGCCATGCAAGACGAGGTACTTGCCCCAGAAGATGATGCGGAACGACAATCGCGGCAAATTGAAAATCGCCAACTGACTCGCAAGGTATGGGTTAGCGGAATTATAAGTGCCATTCTGGTTATTGGTTCGCTGCCGATGATGATAGGATTACCAATTCCTTTCATTCCTGCATGGATGCACAATCCTTGGCTACAACTAGTGCTGACTGCGCCTGTACTATTTTGGTGTGGCTCATCCTTTTTTATCAATGCTTGGAAAGCCCTCAAACGTCATACAGCCACAATGGATACCCTAGTGGCGATTGGTACGGGTACAGCTTACTTATATTCCCTATTTCCAACCTTTATTCCGCAATGGTTTATCGCGCAGGGACTTACACCTGATGTATACTTTGAAGCTGCATCGGTAATTATTGCTCTGATTTTGCTAGGACGATTATTAGAAAATCGTGCTAAGGGACAAACCTCAGAAGCAATTCGTAAGCTGATGGGTTTACAAGCTAAAACAGCAAGGGTGATTCGTAACGCTCGCGAAATAGATATTCCCATCGCTGAAGTAATTTTAGGAGATATAATTTTAGTACGCCCAGGGGAGAAGATTCCCGTCGATGGCGAGATCGTTGAAGGTGTTTCTACCATTGATGAAGCGATGGTTACGGGTGAAAGCGTTGCCGTGAAAAAGCGTTCGGGCGATGAAGTTATTGGCGCGACGATTAATAAAACTGGTAGCTTTAAATTCACAGCCACAAAAGTAGGTAAAGACACTTTTTTAGCGCAGATTGTCAAGCTGGTGCAGCAAGCACAAGGTTCAAAAGCACCGATTCAACGTTTAGCTGATCGCGTGACGGGATGGTTTGTACCTGCTGTCATTACCATTGCGATCGCTACTTTTATCCTCTGGTACAACATCATGGGGAATGTAACGATGGCGTTGATTACCACAGTTGGGGTGCTGATTATTGCTTGTCCCTGTGCGCTTGGTTTGGCAACCCCGACTTCAATTATGGTAGGAACGGGTAAGGGAGCGGAAAACGGCATTCTCATCAAAGGCGCAGACAGTTTAGAAATGGCGCACAAGTTAAGGGCAATCGTACTTGATAAAACAGGAACGATTACCCAAGGTAAACCGACTGTAACCGATTTTGTAACCGTTAATGGGATTGTCAACAACAACGAGCTAAATTTATTGCGCCTTGCGGCATCTGTAGAAAGAAATTCAGAACATCCTCTAGCTGAAACTGTCGTACAGTACGCTCAATCTCAAAGGGTACAATTAAACGACGCAAGAGAATTTGAAGCGATCGCTGGTAGCGGTGTACAAGGCTATGTTGGGGATCGATGGGTACAAATTGGTACGCACCGTTGGATGAACGAGTTAGACATAGATACTAGCAACCTACAAAAAGATTGGGAGAGATTAGAATATCTTGGTAAAACCGTTATTTGGATTGCCGTAGATAAGAAAATTGAAGCCATTATGGGCATTGCCGATGCGGTGAAACCTTCTTCTGTCAAAGCGATTCGAGCCTTACAGAAAATGGGTTTAGAAGTAGTAATGTTAACTGGAGACAACCGCCGTACTGCTGAAGTTATTGCTCGCGAAGTAGGAATCGATCGCGTTTTTGCTGAAGTTCGCCCCGAACAAAAAGCTGCTACAGTTGAGGCAATCCAGTCGGAAGGTGAGGGGCTGTGGTCGGAGGTCTCCTTCGACCTTTATACGCCCCGTAAAATCGTTGCCATGGTGGGTGATGGCATCAATGACGCACCAGCTTTAGCACAAGCCGACGTAGGAATAGCAATTGGTACGGGAACGGATGTAGCGATCGCAGCTAGCGATATCACCTTGATTTCAGGAGACTTACAGGGAATCGTTACAGCAATTCAACTGAGTCGTGCTACTATGCGTAACATTCGTCAAAATCTCTTCTTCGCCTTTGTCTACAATGTTGCTGGCATTCCCATCGCAGCAGGAATTCTTTATCCGATTTTTGGTTGGCTGCTCAGTCCAATTATTGCAGGTGCAGCGATGGCTTTTAGTTCCGTGTCGGTGGTAACGAATGCGCTGCGTTTACGTAATTTTAAGCCAAAAACACTTGGTTAAACGTGAATTTGATAACTACAAAACTAACTAGTTATGTTTGGGAAAAGGTCAAAGGGAAAGGGGTAACAATATGAAAACAATTGTTTTTTTCGCTACATTGGCAGGATTTGGGTTTTTAGTTGGAGTAATTTCGGGAGTGATTATCTAAGAGGTTTGACAATGATGAATAGAAAAGTAATCGCCAGCAGTATTGCAAGTTTGGGAATGGTGTTAGGAATTGCTTCGGGTGAAGCAGTCGCCCAAATGCCTCACAATATGGAGGAAATGCAACCTTCTCAAGGCGAACGAACAGGACAGTTTCAACGTATCGAACAGCCGTTAAGCAATAAAATTATCGTTACGGTTGGTGGATTGGGATTAATTGGTTTAGAACTGTGGTGGTTCTTAGCGAGTAAACCCAAATCTCGTCAAGCAACTATACAAGGGGACATTCAAGAGATTACTGTCACCGTTGATGGTGGTTACGAACCCAGTCAAATTGTAGTTCGAGCGGGTCAAAAAGTTAGGTTAAACTTCGATCGCAAGGATGCCAGTAGTTGTCTTGAGGAAGTTCGTTTTCCCGACTTTGAAATTGCTCGAACACTACCTCTAAATCGAGTTACACCAATTGAGTTCACACCCGCAAAACCTGGTAGATACGAGTTTACTTGCGGAATGAATATGTTTCGCGGAGCGATCGAGGTTTTATAGCAATTAGGAGACTTACCATGTTAACTCAAGAAAAACTCAAACTAATCGGTGCGATCGCAATTTGAATTGCTCTTTGAATACGAGCGAATGATTCGGAGTTTATTTCACCATAAGGTCCACGCTCAAGATAGCGTTTCTCTATATTGGTCATAACATCACACATCGCCACAGAATCTACATTCAAACCCCCTTCTCCCTGTTTGACCAATACACGGCTAGGATTAGCTGCATCAGAAGTATCACTAGAAAAAGGAATGACTAAGACAGTAGAACTATATTGGTTGCGGATATCTATTGACACGACTACTACAGGACGTTTTTTGGTATCACCAGATTGTTTTAACGCCTTGGATAAATAAACCTGTCGTTGACGCGGGAAATCTTCACTACTACTCATATCTTATTTGGAATCATCCCAAGGAAATTCCTCCCAAGCAGCGATCGCTTGTTCTTGAGTTTCTTCCGTCCACTCTTTTTCAAACTCGATATCCGCCTGAGAACGGTTTTGATAGAAGTTGCGTAATTGTTCTTCAATTTGTTGTTTGCGCCACAGCCTTAGACCTTCTTCTACCGCAGCCGAACGATTTTTAGTCATGCGATCGACTTCTTCAAGTAACTGTGAATCTACGGTGATGGAAATTCGTTGTTTCTGGGAGTTATTAATCATAGGAGGTTATTTAATCTCTATATAAATAATAATACTTTTTATATTACTTAGAAGTTTATTGACAAGTACAAATAACTACATTTAAGTTCTCTAAATCCCCCAAGCTTGACGGACTTGCAGACTCTTATTCCCCCAGAATTGGGGGCTAGGGGGCAATTATAAATTCTGTAACTTTTAAATTCTCAAGGTTTTTTCTTACAAAAAAACATTTTAATTTAGTCAATACGGAAATACACATATTACTAGCATCCTACCTTTTTTTTAGTCATTCTCTACAGTTATCGAAACAAATTTCTATTAATAAAATTGATATACGTAGGAGTATATATTTATTTTTTTACAAGCCTTATTTTTTCTATCAAAAGATTTTATATTTATTTTTTTTATTAAATATTTTCTACGTATTTATTTCTCGAACTATGTAAATACTTATGTCTAAATCCCAACGTCCCCAGGTGTTTATTGAGAAAATCATGCCTGTAAAACAGGTATATTACGAACATGGGGGAAATCCGTTTAAAGGGTTACATCGTTGGTATTCTCGCAAGCCTTTATCCTTTTCTCGCGCTTCCGTTTTAGCTTCTTTATTACCAGCAGATATTTCAATGGAAGAGTTTGAATATTTGTTGGGTTTGCATCCAGAAAAAGATGGAATATTAATCAAGAAAAAAGAACCAATTAAGTTATATAAAACTCCTCCAACTAGTGCAGTAATTGAGAAATTAGAGGAATATTGTGAGAAGGTTTGGGGCAAAAGAAAGCCTGTAATTCTTGATGCCTTCGCTGGCGGGGGCAGCATCCCTTTTGAAGCTACTAGATATGGTTTAAATGTCCTCGCTTCTGACTTAAACCCTGTAGCTGTGGTGACGATGAAAGCAGCAATGGAATATCCCCTCAAGTTTGGGGCGGATTTACAGCAGGATATTGATAAATGGGTCAAGTTTGTCGGTGATGAAGCCGAAAAAAGATTAGCTGAATTTTCCCTTCACAACCAGTAGGGGCGAACGGCCGTTCGCCCGTACAGAATTATCTTTGGGCGCATACGGTTGTATGTCCTCATTGCGAGTCCGTTGTTCCATTAAGTCCGAATTGGTGGTTATACAAGCGTCCAGAAAAGCAGAATTTACATAAATGGTGTGCAGTAAAACCGATCCCTAATCCTGAGAAAAAGCGTGTTGATTTTGAATTGATTAAAGGAAGCAAGGGTAAAGGCACGACGATTATTTATGATGATGCAGTGCGAGCTTCTAGCTCGCTAACCCTATCTTTAAAAGAAGGAAGTGAGCGAGACGCTCACCCCACAAATCCCGATTCTATCGAAATTGAATACGATCCAGATACCACAACAACTATTAGTAGAGGTGTTGGTAAATGCCCGAATTGTAGTAGCGTAATTGAAGATGATGTAATTAAATCTCAGGCAAAATCATCTGGTTTGGGTCATCAGTTGTATGCAGTTGCCTATAAGGAAGGCTTGCCCTCGAATGGGGGAAAAGGCGGTTTACAGTTTAGAATTCCTACGGATTTAGATTTAGATGGTGTTGCTAAAGCTGAAGCATATATTAAAGAAAAATTAAAATCTTTTGAAATTAGTAATATTGTTCCTGATGTAGAAATAAACTCAGGTGCAAAGACAGATGAATTGATTAGATATGGGATTGATAGATGGGACAAATTATTTAACCCGCGTCAGCTTTTGACTCTTGTTACCTATGTAGAAATTATCAACGAAGTAAAATCCAAACTACAGATAGAATACGAACCAGAAAAAGTAGAAGCGATCGCAACTTATTTAGCTTTGGTTTTAGATAGGTGTGTTGATAAGAATGCAAGATTATGTATATGGGATTCTGGAAGAAGCCATGCTCAAAGGGCAACTACACAACACGCACTTAATTTAACCTGGAACTATCCTGAATTTAGTGGTTCTGGCGAATTATGGAAAGCTTGCGCCGATGCAGTGATATCTGATTACCAAGGTCTATGTAATTTGTTTGGAACAAAATCAAACTCATCAACCATTCCAGGACTAGAACAATTTGTAATGCGAGCTTCTAGCTCGCTAGCCCCTGCCACAGATAGCTCGCTAGCTTTAAAAAAAGACAGTGAGCAAGATGCTCACACCACAAGAGGAAATTTTAACATCCAAATTAATGCTTCTTCAGCCGATAGCCTGCATCATATTCGCGATCGCTCTGCAGATGTACTCTCTGTTCTCCCACGAACTTTAATCCGCAAGAGTTACATGAATGGTTTTGCCTTTTAAGGGCTTTAGAGGTTGCGCCGTCATAGAGTATGCTATTACGCTTGCTCCAGTAGGCTAAATCTCCGTCGTAAGGTGATTCCTTTCCTTTTACGTTGATATGTTTGTTTTCGGAGTAAGGAACTTTTGGGAATGCTATATCAAGCAATTTCTTGCTAGTGTAACGATTCTGTTTTGTTTCCCTGTTGAATACCGTGTATGCTCGACTTTCAATGTGGTATAAGGAGTTCCTTGACCCGTCCATCTTGCGGTGTTTATGGTATTGTCTCCAACCTCTAATGACAGGTGCTAGTTTACTAGCTTTGACTGTCGCACCATAGTTCGAGTTATTGACGATCGCTTTTACTTTCTTACGGAATGCCTTGTAATTATCCACTGAGGGAGTGCTACGAAACTTGCCGTTTTTCTGGACTTTAAAGCGCCAGCCGAGGAAATCAAATCCATCTGTCGCAGCGGTTAGCTTGGTTTTCTTTTCACTGACGTTCATTCCTCTTGCTGCCAGAAATTAGCTGATTTTTTCAAGTATTGCCTTTGCATCGTCCTGTGGTCGGATTATGAGTCGGGTAGGGCAGGAGCATCACTGCTCCCTTCCCCCCTCAGAACCGAGCGTGCAAATTTCCAAGCACTCGGCTCAAGCAAATCACAAAGTCAACTGTAATGAATTTGTTGATGACAGATTAGATGGACTAGCTGTAAGTTTTTGTATGTGTCTTTACCCCCTTTTGATTTGGGAATAATATGGTGAGTATGTAATTGTTCTCCGTTAAAAAGAGATTCTTTACATCTTGGACAGACAAAGCCTTGTTTGTTTGCTAGTTTTTGTACCGAACTTTTATAGTTCTGGGATTGTCTTTTCCTTTTGTCCCTAAACCATTGTTGAACTTCTGGGTTAGGGTCATCAGGGCTAGATAATCCTGGTATTAAGACATGACGTTTGATTCTGAACCAAGTGAATTTTAATAAGTGTATTCCACTATTAAAATCCCCAAAAATCCATTTGTCGTTTCTATCTAAATTAAATCTACCGAAATATCTTTCTTTTCTCCAAGCCTCGTTTTTATTTGAGTGCATCCTTTTAGCATATCTTCTTGCTCTTTGGTGCATCCAGGCATCTAGGCTTTCAAATACTTTTCTAGAAACTCCGATTTTGTAGTAGTTTGCCCATCCTCTAATGATAGGGTTGAGTTTAGCTACAATCGTTTTTACTTCACAGGCTTGGTGTTTAAGCCATTCCTGTTTGATTTTGAGTTTGATATTTTTGATTGCTTGTCTGTTAGGTTTAATTAGAAGTTTGTATCCAGATTTTCGGGTATTGTCTTGGTAGTGTCGGTAGTCAAAGAAAAGCTGAGAGAAATAGCAGAAATACTTTATCAAGATACATCATCAGAGGATTTAGAGACGTTTGAGACGATAGAATTGAGCGTCAGAAAACATATCTTAGAAACAGTAGCTCCAGAAATTGGTAATTTTTTTGCAATTCAGCAGGGGGAAGCAGAGCAGGAAGAGAGCGAAAAGTAAAAACTTGTATTGGTCAAATAAAAATTTCGAGTAAGCAAGCAGTCAGACTAAAGCTGAAGAAAGGAACGAGAGTCAGTCCCCATCTAGAAAAATGCTGTTTGTTACTGGTGGCAAACGAATCATTTACGAATGCAGAACAAGACATTGAGATTCTAACAGGATTTAAAATTCCCCATACTACACAACATCGTTTAGTCAATAATTACCAGCTACGAGAACCAAAAATTACTAAGAAAGCTAAATCGTTAAGTGTTGATGGCGGAACAATTAGGCTCAGAACCTTATTAGGAAACAAAAGTGAATGGAAAAATTACAAAGCTGTCAAAATTCACGAGCGAGTAGGAACAGCATTTTTCCAAAATAACGAAGGTTTACTTGATTGGGTCAATCAACAATCCCTAAGTCGAAGTGTAACTTGTTTAGGAGATGGTCATGATGGAGTTTGGAACATCATCGAACAAATTGGAACAAGCGAACAGAGAAGAGAGGTCTTGGATTGGTATCATTTGATGGAAAATCTGCACAAAGTGGGGGGAAGTATTAGAAGACTAAAGCGAGTAGAAAATTATCTCTGGCATGGTTTCATTAATGATGCGATCGCTGAACTTAACCAATTAACTAAAAAACCAGCTAAAAACTTCCAAAACTATCTTCGTAAGCATTGTTTGAGAATTCCAGATTATCAACTTTATCAAGAGTTGGGTATTTGTATTGGTTCGGGGTCAGTCGAATCTTGGATTAAACAGATTGCTTCGAGGGTCAAAATTGTTGGCGCACAGTGGAATCCCAAAAACGTATCCCAAATCTTAAAACTACGCTGTGCTTATTTAAATAGCAAAATTAGCTTGAGTATTTCTGCCTAACGTAAAAGTGGGATGCTCCCGGTAATATTTAATGCTCGATCCTGCAACTATAACCGCTACAGCAACTGCGATCGCTGCTGTCATCTTCAATAAAGCCATCGAAAAAGGTGGAGAAAACTTAGGCGAAGCTGCCTACAACAAAATTGGTCAAATTGTCAGTGCTATTCCATTGGTCACAAGTTAAGCGTGTAAGCTAGTTATCAAAGAGGTTTTGAGAGGAGATTGAAAGAAAAACTGGTCAGAATCTCGTTGTTTATCTGGAAAAGGAGCAATAATTAACTTTTTATTCGGTTTTCTCTGTCGTTTAACAATACCCAAACATTTCTGAATATCAGGATTAGAAAAATATTCAATGGGATCTTGAGTTTCTCCGCGCTTTGAAGCACCGTGAAAATAATAAAGACCACGATAGATCATTTCTAAAGAGATGCGATCAAGAGGTAGTGAAAGTTCATCTGCTACTGCATCACCTAAATCAACTAAAACAGCATAAAATAACCACGTTGCCCAAATCTGTAGCGGCGGCTTTTCTGTGGGAAGCTTCCCACAGAAAACGCGCCTTAGCTTGATACCATTAATCGAACCAGTCCAAAGATAACTAAGTCCTAAAAGTCGT
>JAAUOU010000196.1 GCA_012034765.1 Pleurocapsaceae cyanobacterium CSU_1_1
GTAGGGAAACTGATGGATTGATTGAAGGATTCATCACTCACAAAGGTTTATTTTTTAGTATCCCTCAATTTTTAGTATGCTTTTGCCCTGTTGATGGTGGTACTGGTTTTGATGTCTTAACTGGCGGTACTGGTAACGATGTCTTTGTAATTAGAACGAATAACGGTAGTGACAGTATTGTTGATTTTAAATTAGGTAGCGACAAGCTAGGTTTAGCTGGAGATTTAGAGTTTGAAGATTTAACTTTCTCTGGCAATACGATCCGACGGCTTTATAATCGTTGTCTGCGAGATTTGAAGGATTGGCTTGCTTCGAGAAAATGTAGTTTGTACTCTTGCTCGTTGAATCGGGAATACATTATGTCTCCCGATATCCCTTTCCCTAGCTACTTGGAACAGAAAAGACAGCTTACTCAATGGAAAAAAACTAATCCACACTATAAAGCTGTTCATTCTCAAGTAACTCAAGATTGCGTTAAGCGACTGCATAATACTTGGGAAGCATTCAAAACAAAGAAGTTTGGTTTTCCCCGCTTCAAAAAGTTTGGTAGATATCAATCTTTTCTGTTTCCGCAGTTCGCTAAAAATCCCATCCAAGGGAATGTAATTAACCTGCCTAAGATTGGGTTCGTTGAAATCAATCAACATCGACCAATCCCATTCGGGTTTAACGTTAAAGGAGTTCCGATTGTATCGAGAGCAAGAGGAACTGTATGGTATGCAGTAGTTACGATTTAGTGCGATGTCAAAGTTCCCGATCCATTGCCTTTTGGGCGTGGAATTGGCATTGATATTGGACTGGAATCTTTTTTGGTGACTAGCGACAATCTCAGAATCGAACCAGCTAGGTTTTTTCGAGATCTGCAAAGTAGGCTTAAAGTGCTGCAACGCAGGGCATCTCGTAAAAAGAAGGGCGGTAAGAACTGGGAATTGGCACAGCTTAAAGTTGCAAGACTTCATCATCAGATAACCAACACTCGTAAGGATTTTCACTTTCAAACTAGCCATCAACTCTGTGACCAAGCAGATCTGATTTTTGTTGAAGATCTCAACTTCAAAATGACTGCTAGAGGGTTTTTGGGTAAACAGATGCTTGATGGTGGTTTTGGTCAATTTCGAGATTTGTTGTCGTGGGTATGCTGGAAGCGTGGGAAATATTTTGCTCAAGTTGACCATAAATACACCTCGCAAATTTGCCCAGAATGTGACGCTCACACAGGTAAAAAGGAACTCAAAGAAAGAGTTCATCATTGTCCTGAATGTGGATATAAAACAAGTCGCGACCATGCTAGTGGAAGAGTAATTTTAAATCGGGGATTGGAATCAGTCCTAAAGGATACCCCCATTCGAGGGCAAGCCGCTTCGCATATAGTACCGATGGACTGTCGGGAAAGGAAACCGTCTGCTGAGTGCGTACTGCCAGGGATAGCAATATCTAGGTAAGTGCAACGCAGAAATTTCTACTTGCGAGGGTAGAAGCCCGCGCTGTACCCGATAGGGTCAGCGTCGGGAGAAGTCACGAAAATTATTGACAATCAACTAGGAATTAGTCATTTTTAAAAGAATTTACCCAAGAACGAAGATTTTCTTTGGCAACATCTCTTCCACCAAGACCAAAAGCAAGAGCGATCGCAACTGCAATACTACCTAATATCAAGCCGAAAGCAAGATTGACAATATTGGGTGCAACTCCAATGCGATCTAAAGCCATAGCACCAACTAAGGTAATAATGGCAATACGAGCAGATTGAGCTAGTAATCCTGCCTGGGAAACTCCAGAACTTACAATTAGTTTGTAAGCCAAATTAGCAAAGTATAAGCCAATACCAAAGACTAATATCCCGATGAGGACTTGTCCTGCAATCGCCATAATTACGCTAATTACAGCTTCTAAAGCAGGAATACCTAAAATATTCACCGCAGTTAGAGTACCTGTAAGCATAATCGCGACTAAAGCAATTAAACCGACATATTCTGAAGGAGTTTTAGTGCCTAAAGTGTTGTCAGTTTGTAAAACTGTAGCCTGTTCGGTACTGGTAAATTCATCTGTTGGTGCAGGGGTGAGGGTTGGCTCTCTAGTAGAAATGCCCAACCAGTCAAGGAAGCTATCAAAACCAACACTAGCGAGTATATTACTGACTAATTCGGAAACAAATCTTCCCGCAGCATAGAAAAAGGCTAAAACTAATCCCGCAGAGAATAGCTTGGGTAACAGGTCAAATACCTGTTGGAGCATATCTGTAGCAGGATCGGAAATAGCAGAAATTTTTAAAGCTTCTAAGGCAGAAATGGCAAAGGGAATTAAAATTAGCACAAAAACAATAGTGCCAATAATTCCTGAAAGAGGTTTTTGATTACCAGTCGCCCTAATTCCAAATTTTGCACCAAGAGTATCCGCGCCAGCAGCAGCAAGTAAGTTAGCTACTATTTTGCTCACAATTTGTGAAACAAACCAACCTACCGCACCGAGAATTACTGCACCTAAGATATTAGGTAACATTGCTAGTAATTCGTTTAGCATTCCTTGAACTGGGGCTAAAGTACCGTTTAGTTCGAGGGTGCTTAATACCGCAGGTAAAAAGAGTAAAAAGATAAACCAGTAAAGCGCATTCCCAATGGTGTCACTGATAGCAAAATCAGAAGCATTGCCCATGGTGTTGCCTAGTTTACGATCTATGTTAAAAGAGCTTAAAGCTCTAGTAGCAATAGTTTTAACTAGAGTCGCCACAATCCAAGCAACACCCAAAAGAATCCCTGCACCCACAATTTGGGGAATAAAGCTAGTTACTTGATTTAACAAGGAATTTAGTGGTGCAGAAACTGCTTGCAAATTAAGGGCATTTAAAAATGCTACGATCGCAAATAGTCTGATTATCCAGCAAAATATATTAGCAATCCATTCTTCAATGAGAAAAGAATCGCCTCCTCTTTGTCCTGTTACCCAAGAAGCAATGCGGTTGTCAATATCAGTTCTATTGAGAAGGCTTTTGATAATGTTTTTAACAATGCCTGAAACAATCCAACCAATAATCAGAATGATTAGAGCTTTTAGGACATTGAGTAGGGATGAACCCAAATCTGTCCCCAGACTAGAGCTTATCTGCTGAAAAGGAGAGATTATTTGTGTTTGCGCCAAGAATAAAATCTGGCGGGAGGCTACTAAGTATGTGTGTCATTTTCTTCAGTGTTAATTCATTAAATGATATCCGTAGGATTAACTAGGAGAATCAAGTTTAATGT
>JAAUOU010000092.1 GCA_012034765.1 Pleurocapsaceae cyanobacterium CSU_1_1
TCATGCAGGTATCCCCGCTAGTATTATTGCTAAAATTTAGGTCATACTTTAGCTATGAATACCAGTTGTACCTTTCATCCGAAGGATTAACAGGATGTCTTGATACTATAAAAAATGGGAATCTACCCAGACAAATAATGATATTCAAAAGCTAAGTACAGAACAACAACTTGAAGCAATCAAAGCAGAAAATGAGCAATTAAAAGCTTTGATTCAACAGTTACTTGAAAGTCTGAAAACAAAAGAAAACAAGTAAATATCTACCTAGACCCTTAATCACAGGGTCTTTTTTTATGTTTACTAAAAACCGATTAGGTTGAAAATTCACCCAATTATTTGCTCAGTAAAAATATAAATCATGCTCAAAACTATCTGAAGCAACTTTGTTACATCAAAACTCCTATCTAATCCTATTTAAAATTGGTTTTAGTTTGTAAATCAGCTACCCAGAGCCTTGATTCAAGGGTGAATATTCTGCATTTAAAACCAAAGACAGTATATAAATAAATTAATGTACAAAACATCCGTAGCAATACGCAAATATAGTTAAGAAGTGGTAAAAGCACATTAGATTTTGATGATAAACTATCTAATTCTAAAGTAAATATTAAAATTTACTTGACATCTTCAAAATCGGCTGTTTATATATAAAAAACCCTTTCCGCTTACGCTCCAGGGAAATATACTAGGGGTGGGTAGGGCTTAGCCAGGGGAAAGTAATAAGTAATTAAAGTAAGTAGTAGTAGTTAGTAAGTTAGTAAGTTAGTAGGTAAGTAGAAAGTGTTAAACAAAGTGTTGAACACTTTTACTTTATGCATACTCACTCACTTAATCACGTCTAACAAAGTTCAGTATTCCCTAGTCTACGAATATCAAAAAGACTATCAGATGGCATTCAAAACAAGCTGATCGATACCATTAACAACCATTAACATCAACACGCGCCCTTAAAGGCTGATTCTCTAATCAAATGTAAAATATTCCTTCGAGGCGGAATAAATAAAAAAGATAGCTGAAACCTTAGACTGTCAACCGCTTGACCGAAGGTTTTTTCGCAGCAGAAAAACGGTTGACTGTCGAAGGTAAAAGCGTATAATCTCGTGACAACGCCTCGAAGGAATATTAGTAATAGCTGCATGTTTAAGGACTTAGTGTGACGTTGCCAGTGTTGCGACCTATAGGGTGTAAAAGTATTCAAGCGAATTCCAGCGCTCCTAATTCAAGGGCTGTAGGGTCTAACAATACAGTGTTTCGTCGGACAACGGCTAAACCTAAAGGTTTCTATTCTGTCGTCAAAGAACCAATACCAAAGTTTAGATTGCTTACCTAATAGATGCTCTAGCTGAGGAAAAGTTAACTTCTCCGTATAGTCTAAAGAGTTCTAAAAGAGAATTCTCTGACTCAATAAATTATAGAAGAAGTTGATCGTGCTTCGACACACAATAAGCAGGCGGTTATAACAGTACGAGTGTACTGATCTTGTTTAAATAGGCAAAAAAAATAAGCCCTGTCAAGCAAGACTCATTCTTAGTTCTTAATCGTCATGTTAAAACCAAATAACGAAAACAGCAATAGTCTACTTTTAGCTACTCAAAAAAGCCCTAGTAATACCCCGCTATTCCTTCATGACACTCTAACTCTTTCTCCTCATAGCTTTAGTACCTCTTCACCCCTCTTACTTGACTCCCAATTATCGAATTTTAATTTAAATATTCATTTAGATTATCTACGAGTTAGTAGTTCATCTTTAACTGAAAAATCTTTTCTTTGTCTTTTCAGTAGCTTATTTTCAAAAGTCGCTTATACGACTATCAATAAGCCTTGGCATCCTCATCCTAATACTCCTAAAAGCAAGCAGTATCAAAACCAAACAGTATCCAAAACAGGAATAGTTCTAGGCTACAGCAAAAGAGCTAAATACAGAGGTCAAAATACCAGATATGTCTATGACATCATGATTGACTTCACAGGGGCTTATTTTGCCAATTTAAGCTTGTTGGAACAGCAAAACTTAATCTACTACCTAAACAGTAATTGGCAGCTTAAATGTCATCGTCTAGACGTAGCTGTTGATGATTACTCTCGGAAGCTGTTCCCAGTCGGTCAGATGATAGCTGCTTTCTTGAAAGGTGATAACTTCGGTTTCCAAGTCATAGATGATAGTTACTTGGATATTATCGATAACTTGCTGGTGGGTACTTTGGGGATAGGCTCAAGGCGTTCTCAGCTATTTATCAGAATCTACACTAAGCATCTGAAATTTGTTAGATGGGAAGCTGAATTAAAGCAGCGAGAAGCTCAAAAGTTATTCGATACTTTGTCTGATTTAACTAATACTACCTCTAGTAGTAAATTACATCTGAAAGATGCTCAAATAGCTCTAGCTCACGCTGCTTTTAGTTACATTGACTTCAGGGACAAAAGCGATAGCATTTCTCCTAAAAATGCTACTAAAGCTAGAACTAATCAACTGTTTTTCTGGAGAAGCTTTAAACAAATGCTATTCTCATCTCTCGAAAATCAAACTACTAGCAATCTAGAAGTTAAGAGACTATCAGAAAATGCTTAGGGTAAGTGCATAACTAGAAAGTGTTAAACACTTCGTTTAACACTTTACAAGATGCTTTCCCCCATAACCATATATCTAACCTATCAAGTGTTGGCTAATAAATATGGCTCGAAGCTCAAGCTACAGATTGGCATCTTGCTATATGAATGTCTCTTGAAGATTGTACCGTACCTCAGTGACAAAGGTGTTGTAGATACTTTTTCGATTGACCTACCCCAGGCGATCGTTGAGTGGCAAGAAAGGTTAGAAGTCTTGGGCTAGCATCTTTCTAAAGTGTATAACAGAGTGTTATACACTTTCCAGAAATGCTCTGGCTAGCAGTACATATTCAGACTTATTCCTGAGTTGATAGTACCACTTTTTGTGCTTTTCCTGTAGACCTAGCGCCTAACTGCGAGAAACTTCAGTGATAAGTTCAGCTAATTTCGAGTTTCCGACTCTCACCTGTAAAAGTACGTGTTTCGAGAAATAGGGGTCTAAAAATCGATTTAAAGTTTAGCTGAGATGATATCTGATTGGATAGACAAACCAACTTTCTCAATACGGCCTCATCAAGAAAGTTGAAATTTTACCCTGACTTGAGGGTAAAAGGGGCAAATAACGAGTCTGTACTAAAAGTGTATTGATATAAATAAGGCTTATAAACGCCTTTCTTGCTCTCTTTAAGATACTCTAACTAGCTGAATTGACAGTTTTACCTAAAGGTGGGATAATCTCCCGCCTTTTTTTTGCTTAAAGCGCTTAATTAAATGGGGTATCTATGTACTCTATTTACTTTCCCCTCCGCGATCGCTAGACTTACTTTTGAGCGAATATTGAGCGTGAGCTAACGCTACGAATCAAAAGGTTAGGGGAAAATCCTTTTAGACTGAGCGTTAGCGAAGTGAGCGAGAAGGGATTTGAACCCCTGACCTTTTGGTTCGTAGCCAAATGCTCTAATCCACTGAGCTACTCGCCCTTAACTAAATTAAGGTGTTTTACTTTAATTACCCAACAGTGTTCAATAGTAGCAGAACAAGGTAAAGCAATGCAAGAAAAAGAACAATTTTTATCCCTATCCCATCTTGACGCTCGCGGAGAAGCTCAAATGGTCGACGTTTCAGAGAAAATAATAACTCGTCGAGAGGCGATCGCCGTTGGCAAAGTAATTATGTCTGCTCAAGCCTTTAGTACTATCGAAGCAGGCAACGCACCAAAAGGAGATGTGCTGGGGACGGCGAAAATTGCTGGCATTATGGCAGCAAAACAGACGGCTAACTTAATTCCCATGTGCCATCCCCTACCAATTCATAAAATAAAGGTGGAAATTACTCCCAATCCCACATTACCTGGATATGAAATTCAGGCAAAGGTAGTCGTCAAGGCAGAAACAGGAGTAGAAATGGAGGCTTTAACTGCCGTGTCGGTGGCAGCATTAACTCTTTATGACATGGCCAAGGCATTAGAAAAATCAATGCAGATCTCGGAAATTCGTCTTGTGAGTAAAACAGGGGGTAAATCGGGAGATTATTTTGCTGGAGGAAAAAGCAGCTAAACAGATACAATTAGAGTAATGTCGAAATATGTATACTTTTTATTTAATTATTACCTATGCCTCCTCGTTGGCCTCGTGAACCCGATCGCAAAGCCGATCCTGAATATCGTCGTCTTGATGACTTAATGAATTTTGCAATTCATGTTGGTATTTACGCAGCCACTAATTCTGGTTTATGGTTTGTCCATATTTTAAAAACGACGCAATGGCCCTGGCTACTGTGGGTTAATGGGATTTGGTTTGGGATCTTGACCTTACACTTCATCTACATTAAAGCGATCGCAGATTACACTACAATTAAAACCTAATGGCTACTACAAGAGAAATTGAAGCGTTAGCAGCAAAAATTGGCGAAAATATCTACATTGATGTTGCCAAGTGGCATTTATATCTCAATGATGCTCACTTACACACCACTGTAGCCGAGAAGATCTATCCCCTGCTTGAAGATAATTCCTTAACCGAGGAGGCGATCGCTGCTGTCTTAGAAGAGATTCCCGTTAAGCTTGGTGGTGGGAAGACAGAATTACCCTTAAGCCAATTATTACCGATGCAGTGTCAAATGAATCTAATTGATTTATTAGAAGAATATCAACAAGATATGTAAGCGGAAATATTACTTGGCAAATTTAAGCAGATTTCCCCGTACATAATAAATTTTGTGGATCGAGGGGCTAGATTTATGTTTTTATAGCCACGACAAGCTTTTTAGATCTTGATTTTGCCGTGTTTTTAGCGAAACTTACCACAAAATCTTCGAAGTTCGACCTTGTGTTAACGAGAAATTTACAAATCTTTTGTTAAGCTAGCGTCACTTGAAATGGTAGGACAACTCTAACTAATGCAAACTATCAAGCCCGTAGCAGGAAATCAAAGAGTCTGCAATCCACAGCAATCACGGCGTAAATTTAACTTTCAAGCTCCTACTTTGATAATTTTATCAGCTTTAGGTTTTGTGAGCGCGATCGCTATTTCTTGGTTATTGGGCAACAGTCACGTTACCGAATTATTTGTGCGCCTACATTTAATTCAGTCTAATCCTCCTCAATGGCTGATGCCGCCACAGTTAGATAGTAATTACTATTTGCTCGTGCCGACGTTGATTTTGTTTGTAATGGCTCAAGTGGTGATGAAATTATCTCCTGAGCCTAAAGTTTGGTCACAACGATTGATTGCCACGCTTTGTCTTGTCTTGTTTTTGCGCTATTTTCTCTGGCGATCGCTTTGTACTCTTAACCTTGCTAACCCAGTGGACGGTATTTTTAGCATCACTCTTTTGAGCATGGAACTATTAGCCATGATTGGTACTGCATTTCAAATGCTATTACTGTTAACTGCCAAAAACCGCACCCGCCAAGCAGATCATTGCAGTATTGCCGTTAAAGAAGGTCGCTACAATCCTACGGTAGATGTTTTGATTCCTACCTACAATGAACCTGACTTTATAGTTAGAAGAACTATCATTGGTTGTCAGGCAATGAACTACGATCGCAAACAGATTTATGTTCTCGACGATACCCGCAGACAGAGTATGAAACAGCTAGCACAAGAATTAGGCTGTCATTACATTACTCGACCAGATAATTCCTATGCTAAAGCTGGTAATCTCAATAATGCTCTCAAACAAACCAACGGCGAGTTAGTGGTGGTATTCGATGCGGATTTTGTGCCGACAACTAATTTTTTAGAGCGCACTGTTGGCTTTTTTCACAACCCTAAACTAGGTTTATTGCAGACCCCTCAAAGCTATTATAATTCTGACCCGATTGCCCGCAACTTAGGTTTGGAGGATGTTCTAACTCCAGAAGAAGAAGTTTTTTACCGTTATCTCCAGCCAATTAGAGATGGTGCAGGTAGTGTAGTTTGTGCGGGAACGTCTTTTGTCGCAAGGCGTAATGCTTTGCAAGAAATAGGTTATTTTGTCACCGATTCAGTCAGTGAAGACTATTTCACAGGGATTCGCCTGTCAGCTAAAGGTTATGAGCTTGCCTATCTAAATGAAAAACTAAGTGCAGGTTTAGCCGCAGAGAGCATTGGTGCGCATATCGACCAGAGGTTGCGTTGGGGAAGAGGAACTCTACAGGCATTCTTTATTAAATCCAATCCTCTAACTATCCCAGGTTTAAATCTTTGGCAAAGATTTGCACACCTTGAAGGTCTAGTACATTGGTTGACCTGTTTTCCTCGTGTCTTTTTTCTATTTGTGCCGATTATCTGTACTTTTGGACAGTTAAACCCAATTCTGACTACCTTACCTGAAACTGTCTATGTCATTCTGCCCTACTATGTCTTGCTGCTAACCGTATTTTCTTGGCTTAATAGGCGATCGCGCTCAATTTTGCTTTCTGATGTTTACTCAATTGTTCAGGCAATTCCCGTTTTTATCACCGTAATTAAAGTACTCTTAAACCCATTTGGTAAAGGGTTTAAAGTTACCCCCAAAGGCTTGGGTAGAGATAAATTTAACTATAATTGGTCTTTAGCTTTACCAATGACAATTTTATTAGGAGCAACTTTAATTAGTTTTGGGATGAGCTTGCTCAGTCTTCGCGAAACTGGAATAAACTTAGGTTTGTACTGGGGTGCATACAACTTAGTCACTATTGCCGTTGCCATGATGACCCTGCTCGATCTGCCGAAACTCAGCTTGTATGAATGGTACAGCCGTAAACAAGAAATTAATATCTATGGCGATCGCCAAGTTTACCAGGGTACAACACAAAAAATTTCGGAAGAAGGAGTAGAAATAATTTTAGATTCCCCAGTTCATCTATCTACTAACGTGATGGTGGAACTAATCCCCGAAATCTTGATTCTCTCTGGCAAAGTAACTCGCAGTTTTACTAGAAATGCTGCATTACATGCGATTGTTAAGTTTAAAAATGTCACTACTGAGCAACATCGTGAACTGGTAGAAATGCTTTATTGTCGCCCTGGTCAATGGGAAACACGCAAGATTCCTAACGAGCTACAGTCTGTTTTAATTATGTTGAAACTCCTCCTCAGACCACTGGCGTTTTTAAATTCTAAAAAGGTTAAGCAGATGAAACTGGACTACTAAGCCAAGATGGCATTATTGAAACTTAGAGATTAACTTACAACTTGTTCTAACTTACGCGGGAGGTCAATTATGATCTTTATGAGATAAATTGGTATATTTAATCCTGCTGTCTATACCAAAAACATGATCGAAAGAATCTCTAAGTTACCGAAATGGCTTACTATCGGGCTAGTTGTTCCGTTACTGGTATTAAATGGCTGGCTGATAATCTTGGCATTTGAATATTTTGAATCTCTAATCACCATATTCATCACTGCTACTTTGCTGTCATTTATCTTGGATTATCCCGTTCGCTTTATCGAACAGAGGAATATCCCTAGAGCGATCGCCATTTTGATGGTTCTTTTGATTGGGATTTTGCTGCTAGCCTTTATTGGCGTTACGGTGATTCCAATTTTACTCAACCAGCTTAATGGTCTATTAGAACGTTTACCCAGCTATGTTGCTTCTGGAAGCGAACAGGCAGCAGTCTTTGAAGCCTGGGCAGATGAGCGAAATTTACCAGTCAACATTAGCACTTTAGTTGCCGACTCTCTAAGTCGAGTTACATATCAATTACAGCAGTTAAGTGGTCAGATTTTAGGTAGTTTCTTATCAGTAGTAGGTAGTATCTTAGATTTGCTATTAACTATTGTGCTAACTTTCTATATGTTGCTTCATGGCGATGAACTATGGGAAGACGTGTTCCAATTTTTCCCTAACACTTCTAGACAAAACATTCGTGATGCTCTCAAACGGACTTTTAATAACTACTTTGTCGGACAACTTACGGTAGCATCGGTGATGGGTGTTTCGATTACTATTACCTTCTTAATTATTCAAATACCCTTGCCCTGTTGTTTGGGTTAGTAGTTGGTTTGATGGCGTTATTTCCCTTTGGCGCAGCTTTAAGCATTAGCTTAGTGAGCTTTTTAATGGCGCTTAAAAGCATTTGGTTAGGTCTAAAAGTTTTAGCGGTTTCTTTTGTAATTGAGCAAATAGTAGAAAGCGTTATTGCCCCTCGTCTGTTGGGTGAATTTACTGGTTTAAATCCTGTTTTAGTCTTGGTATCGCTCCTGGTTGGCGCACAGTTAGGAGGGTTTCTGGGCTTAATTTTGGCTGTACCGATCGCTAGTTTTATTAAGGTACTATTTATGTTGTTTGAATTAACACCTGAATACGATGAAATACCAGTTGAAGAGGTGAAATTAATTAACCCTAAAATAGTATAAGTAATGATTGCAATTTATCCTGGTAGCTTTGACCCAATCACTTTAGGACATATTGATATTGTAGAAAGAGGCGCAATGCTTTTTGATAAAGTTATTGTAGCCGTTCTTTCTAATCCTAGTAAGCAGCCTTTATTTACAGTAGAAAAAAGAATTGAACAAATTACGCAATGTACTAAGCATATTCATAATGTAGAAGTAGATAGTTTTGTCGGTTTGACAGTTGATTATGCCAAATTACATGATGCTGGAGTATTGCTCAGAGGTTTGCGAGTTCTATCTGATTTTGAAAAAGAATTACAGATGGCTCACACTAACAAAACTCTTAATCAAGAAATCGAAACCGTCTTCTTAGCTACTACTAAAGAATATAGTTTTTTAAGTAGCAGTATTGTTAAAGAAATCGCTCAATTTGGAGGTGCAATTGATCATTTAGTTTCTCAAAATATCGCTGAAGATATGGAGCGAAAATACCTTCACAAGTTAGATCGAGGGCTTTAATGTTTAATTTGAGCTACTAAAATAAATGATATTTAAAAAGTGACAAATAGGTTGGCAATTAAATCTAATTTGAGTTAGAAATAAATGCAAATAATCAAATATATTTGTTCATATTAATGTTACCAGCTAATTATATTCAGTCCTCTATCCCTGTCGATATAGCAGAAGCCAGCGATAACCAGCCACTAGGTTTTAATATAGAAATTGAGTTGGATGCGTTAGAAGAGCTAATTGTAAATAGTACCCATGTTCCCCTGACTGAATTTATCGTGATAGATCGGGTTGTTGTTCTCCATCAGTTGAACCAAATTAAAGAACATTTGCCTGTAGATTTAGCTGCTGCCATTGCCATTGCTAGCCGAAAACAGCAAATCATTTCTGAAGCGGAAAATTATGCTGCTGCATTAGTAAAGTCGGCACAAGAAAAGGCCAGTCAAATTTTGCATGATTCAAGCATATTGCGCCAAGCAGAGTTAGATGGGGCAAAGATGAGGCTGAAAACCGAACAAGAATGTGAGCATCTCAAACAGACAACCCTCAATGAGGTGAGAGAGTTACACCAAAATGCGATCGCCGAATCTCAAACTATTCAACAAGGTGCTGATGACTACGCAGATTACGTTCTGGAGGATATTGAACAAAAGATGCAGCAGATATTGCTGATTATTCAAAATGGTCGTCAACAGTTAGATGGTGTAAATTAACCGCAGGATATCATCTTAAAAGAATAATACTATTCTTTACTAATTCTCTGAAGTAGTGCGATCGCCGATTAGCCAAAATAATCTGGTTCATTACCAGGTTTCCACTTAATATTGCAGCCGATACTGGGCTTTTGCTCAAAGTCAATTGCTCGATCTTGCAACACAGCATTGATCGCCTGACGCAGATCCTGCCCTGTTACGGGAATACCATTACTAGGACGACTATCATCTAATTGACCACGATAGACAAGCTTCTTGGCAGCATCAAACAAAAAGAAATCTGGCGTACAGGCTGCGGTATAAGATTTAGCGACTGCTTGGCTTTCGTCGTAGCAGACAGGAAAATTAAAGGTCAACTCCTGCGCCATCTGCTTAAGCTTTTGGGGAGAATCGTCTGGATAGTTTGCCACATCATTAGCGCTGATTGCTACTATACCCAAAGGGCGATCGCGATAATCCTGACCGATTTTGGCTAATTCCGCTTGAACGTGTCTAACAAAAGGACAATGCTGGCAAATAAACATCAATAATAATGCTTGACTACCAGAAAACGTAGCTAAAGAAATAGTTTCCTCAGATACCACATCAGGTAATTGAAACTCAGGTGCAGCAGTGCCTAAAGCCAGCATAGTCGAAGCAGTTTTTACCATCAGAGTAACTTTCCTTGTCAAACCTCATCAAAATTATCTTAAAACAAAAGCAAGAGTAAATGATTGTCTGTTAAGCGATCGCAATCTGATTATTTTAAATATCTTTACCTGAGAGAAACGATAAAATAAATATAGTAGGCAAGTATTACTCTGTGGTAAATTAATGACTCCTGACCCGAAGATTGTTAAGTCGATTGAAAAGCTCGATTACCGCGTTACTGTAGGTGACGTGGCGGCACAAGCGGGGTTAGAACTGAATTTTGCCCAACAAGGGTTATTAGCCCTAGCCAGTGAAGCTGGAGGGCATTTACAGGTAGCAGAATCAGGAGACGTAGTTTATCTATTTCCGAAAAACTTTCGCTCTATTTTACGTAATAAATACTGGCAGTTACGCTGGCAACAAACCTGGCAGAAGATTTGGCGAGTCTTGTTTTATATCATTCGGATTTCTTTTGGAATTATTTTAATTGCCTCTATTTTGCTAATGCTAGTAGCAATTATTGCCATTGTGATTGCCATAAACTCTACGAACGACGAAAGAGAAGGGGATAATCGCGGCTATGGCGGAGGTTACGGTGGCGGTTTTTTCATGCCTCATTTTTGGCTTGGCGATATCTTTTGGTGGTTCGATCCTGGCTACAATCGTCGCCGTCTCCAGCGCCGAAGACAAACCAGCAATTATCAGATGAACTTTTTAGAGTCTGTCTTTTCCTTCTTATTTGGTGATGGTAATCCTAATGCCGATCTAGAAGAAGATCGCTGGCAAAAGATTGGTTCAGTAATTCGTAGCAGTAAAGGTGCTGTAATTGGCGAACAAATTGCTCCTTATGTTGATGAAATGGATCGAGATGAGGACTATATGATTCCTGTACTCAGTCGCTTTAATGGTTATCCTCAGGTTTCACCCCAGGGAGAGATTATTTACTACTTTCCTGAACTCCAGGTAATGGCTAGTCGCCCACAAGAATCTACATCTACAACTAGCTATCTACAAGAAAAGCTCTGGCGTTTTAGTCAAGCCAATGGGAGTCAAATTACTCTAGCTGCTGGCTTAGGTGCATTGAATATTATTCTGGCATTTGTCTTAAATTCTATGTTGAGAGGAGGTGCAATTTCTGCTGTTGCATACGGAAAGGGGATCGTGTTATTTGCAGCCTCAATTCAATGGTTTTTATTAGGCTACGGTGTTTTATATCTTTTAATTCCTTTAGTACGTTATTTCTGGATTCAAGGACGTAATCCCCAGATAATTAAACGTAATCAAGCTCGTGAGCAAAGAGCGATCGCCCTCAATCAACCCGATCAGTCTCTACGTCAGAAATTAACCTATGCCAGTCAGTTTGCGCAGCAAAAAGTAATCGGCGATCGCGATATTACCTACACCACACAAGACGATCTTTTAGATCAAAACATTAAAAATGCCGATAAGATTGATCAAGATTGGCAACGGAGAATCAATGAGCAATGAGCAACCTCGACAGTTTACTCAACGGGGGGAACACTAAAGTACTAGCTTCGCGTCGCCCCCGCAACGTAACTGTCTCGCAGTGAGCAGTGAGCAGTGAGTTGATAGCTAAAAAGATTAAACTACTATTTGCAAATACACTTACAAAAGAATGAGTAAAATTAAAGAAATATCAGGAAGGGCGATCGCTGTTGAAGGAAATGACATTGATACAGATCGGATTATTCCCGCTCGTTTCCTCCGTTGCGTTACTTTTGAAGGCTTAGGAGAACACGCTTTTGAAGACGATCGGATCCAAAGCAATGGTAATCATCCTTTTGATCAACCTCAACACCAAGGAGCAAGCATTCTCCTAGTCAATAATAACTTTGGCTGTGGTTCATCTCGTGAACATGCACCTCAAGCTCTATCTAAATGGGGTATTAAGGCGATTGTAGGGCAAAGCTTTGCCGAGATTTTTTTGGGTAACTGTGTGGCGATTGGTGTTCCCTGTCTAATAGCTGCTCCAGAAGATATACAGCAGCTACAAACATTAATCAAAGAAAACCCTGAAGTTAATGTGATGGTTGATTTAGAAAATTTGTCAGTGAAAAGCGACGGTTTGTCTATTCCAGTAAGAATGAATGAAGGTTCAAAACAGATGTTCTTACAAGGTACTTGGGATAACTGCGGACAGTTGGTTAGTAATGCGGAGAAAATAAAAACAACAGCGACTAAGTTGCCTTACCTAAATTGGCAGAATGCTTAGAATTTTGCTCTTAATCAGCGATCTGTATTTTCGTCCTCACAAGGTACAGGATCGTAACCACCTGGATGAAAAGGATGACAACTTAGAATACGCTTAATTGCCAGCCAACTACCCTTAATTGCACCAAGGGTGGCGATCGCTTCGAGCGCATATTGAGAGCAAGTAGGCTGAAATCGGCAAGAAGGCGGAAATAAAGGAGAAATGAACTGACGATAAGCGCGAATTACACCCAGCAAGATAGTTTTCACTTTTTAGTTCTAATATTCAATTAAATTCCCAACACCTCAATTTTAATTAATCTTAAATGATCGAGAGAGGATTTTTTCTGCTTTCTAGTACCTGCTGGTATTGATGAAGTATTTCACGGCGTTTTTCCAAATTACGTCTTTGACCGATTAAAGTTTTATCTAGCATGTTTTTTGTTTCCAGCTCTTGATTCAACTGGTTTTCAAGCTGCAACATTTCATTCTCACTTGAAATACTAGCCTGGCGCTGAAGCCTCCTAACTTTTTGTCGTTGTATAGATAATTCATCCTCTTGCTCTTTAACTAATTTGGTTAAATCAGATAGATCTTGCTGTAGATGGAAGACCATTTCTTCTAGCTTGTTTAAAGGAGCTTGCTTTAATTCAGAATCATCTAGGTCAATAGCTAAAGGAACCTTCTTAGATTCTTTTGCCAATATAGAAATTGTCTCCCATAGTTCGCCTTGATCAGAATTTCCTGGCAATTTGCTTAAAGGCTGAAAACTTCTTGGCTCTTGCATAGGTGCTAGAGAAGAGGAGCGTTCAAATTGAGAAGCAACCCCATTGAACACAATCCCCAGCATATTAAGACCAGACTGATCGAGGATTTCCTTGGTAGATGTAGCTTGAGCGCGATCTACAGAACCTGGCTTAACCACTAGCAAAACACCGTCAACTATACGACCCATAACTGGTGCATCGGCAGTCAAGTCTAAAGCAGGTGTATCAATAATTACGTAATCGTATGATTCAGACCAGTAATCGATTAGCATTCTCATTCTTGAAGAATCAAGCAGAGTAGCTGAAGAAAAGATCATTGTTCCCGAAGTAATTAAGTCAAGATTTGGCAGTACTTCCTCAATAACCCTTCTTGGATCTAACTGCTCGGCAACAACATTACTCAAACCACAATCATTGTGTGCATCCCAGATTAGGTGCTGCATTGGATGATGTAGGTCAGCATCTACCAGCAAAACTTTATTACCTACCTGAGCCATGGATGCAGCCAGATTAGCAGCCACTGTTGATTTACCTTCTCCCGCTGTAGAGCTGGTAATGACAATACTGTTGATCGCAGATCCTGAGTTTAAAAACTTAATGTTAGACTGCAACATTCGATATGATTCACCTAAAGGTAGTGAAGGATAATCACGAACCACTATTTTAGGAATTGAAGAGTTTTGTTTAGATCCTGGCAAACTTAGTACTTTGTTTTTCTCTGTCCCAGGAATAGTACCCAACCAAGCGTAACCGTAAAGTTGTTTAGCTTCGTCAATGGTTTTAATTGATTTATCGCTAATTTCTAGAAGATAAATAACTCCTGCTGCTGCTAAAAGAGCTAATGAACCAGAAGCTAGGTAGCCTACTGCACGGGAAGAAATCGGCTCAGTAGGTATAACAGCATTAGAGATTACCCTAACATTGCCAGGATCTTGGCTTTCAGCAATTCTAACTGTTTGAAGCTGCTGCCATAAAACTTTATAGGTAGATTCAAAAGAGTCTAGCTCTCGATTTAATTGTCGTAGTTTTTGTTCCAGCTCAGGTACTCGTTTAATTCTACTGCGACGATCTTGTTCAATCTGTGTCAAACTAGCAATCTGTTTTTTAAGACCAAAGTTACTGGCTTCGAGATTAATCAATTCGGTAGTAAGCTGTTGCTGAATTTCTCCTGTTTTAATCTTGTCGATAATACCACTGGCAGCCTCTCCACCAATGGATACAGTCTGTGTTCCTAATAATTTTTTTAAAGAACTTATCTGCTCTTTTAGCTCAATTACATTAGGACTATTGGGAGTAAAACGAGCTTGAGCAATTGCTAATTCTGATTCTGCGTTTTGTAGCTTTGCTATTGTTTCTCTTACTTCCGGTGATTGACTAACAGTAGTTAAGACCACTGCCTGCTCGGCTGTCAAACCCAATTTGTTTCTAATATAGTCAGCTCGAGAATCAGCGCTGGCCATTTCTCCCTGAGCTTTCGATATTTCTGCCTGAAGTTCGCGCAGTCCCTCAATCAACGCCCTCGTATCTTCATCTGGAGCAACAAATTCGTTAGATTCCTTGAGTTGACGTATTTCTTTTTCCGTCTTTTTTAAAGAATCTTGTACTTTGGGCAATTGTCCCTCAAGAAAGTCTTTGGCAGAGACTGCTTCGGCTTTGTTAACGACTAAATTGTTTTCCAGATAATTTTTAATCAAAGTATTAACTACTTTAGCTGCCTCTTCTGGATTTTGACTCGTATACTTAACCTCCAAAATATCGGTCGACACAATGGACCCAACTTTTAAATTCGCTAAGAAATCATCAACGCTTAATTTCTCGCCATCACTATTTTTCAACTGCAATTCTGGGTCGTCGATTGTTTTTTTGATTAGAGGGACAGAACGCAACACCTCTGCTTCAGTATCAAGCGGGTTTCCCTGAGCAACAATTGGCGTTAATTCACCGATCGCTTTACTAACTTCCGTTAAAGATGAGGTAACGGTATTTCCCTTAAACTTCAATTTTGCATCTGCTTGGTAAATACTTTGTTTAAGAGTAGTGGCAACAACTCCCAAAGTAAGTACTGTCAGAAAAACTATCGAACCTGGCAGCCAACGTCTCTTAATAATTTGCCAATATCGATCAGTTCCTAAAGAGGCTGGTGAAGAGTTCATAATCAATTGTTATATTATATTTAGTGACGTTATTGAAAATTAATTTAAGAATTTTAAGAGAAAATACGTACATAAATCTACTTAAGCTATAATAGCTGAAATTTTCAACTTAAATCATAAAGTTTCGCTGAATATAAAGCTCAAATAGAGCTATTTGCTGTATAAATTCCTAATTTCGGCTGTTACTCGCTGTAGCTCTTCATCCCTAAGATTAGAACCAGAGGGTAAACATAAGCCTTTATGAAACAAGTCCTCAGCAACTCCATTATTAACACATTCACAACTAGTAAATACTGGCTGTAAATGCATTGGTTTCCAAACAGGTCTAGTTTCAATCTGGTGTTCTAAGAGCTTAAGGCGAACTTGTTCGCGATCTATACCCCCAATATTAGGATCAAAAGTCAAGCAAGTTAACCAGCGAGTACATGTGCCAAAATCTGCCTCTGGCATAAATTCGATTCCTGGTAAATCACCCAACGTCTCTTGATAGAAAGCAAAATTACGACGACGAGCAGCAACTCTTTCTTTTAATACCATTAGCTGTCCTCGACCAATTCCTGCCGAGATATTACTCAGTCGATAGTTAAAGCCAATCTGAGTATGTTCGTAATGAGGTTGAGGATCTCTAGCTTGGGTAGCTAAAAACTTGGCCTGGCTAATTAATTTGTCATCGCCAGAAACTAACATCCCACCACCAGAAGTAGTGATAATTTTATTGCCATTAAAAGAAAAGATGCCAGCGCGTCCCCAAGTACCAGGAACAGTGTTTTTGTATGTTGCCCCTAAAGCTTCAGCAGCATCTTCAATTAAAGGAATGCCGTAGCGATCGCATACCTGCATAATGGGTTCGATATCAGCGCTTTGACCATAGAGATGAACCAGCACGACGGCTTTAGGTAGTTTGCCGATTCGGTCTTTTTGAGCCAAACTGTCTGCTAGTAAGCTTGGATCCATATTCCAAGAAGTGCGATCGCTATCAATAAAGACAGGCGTTGCTCCTAAATAAGTAATCGGACTAACACTGGCAATAAAAGTGAAGGTCGAACAAATAACTTCATCTCCTGGCTTCACTCCTGCAAGTTTTAACGCTAGATGCAATGCAGCTGTTCCTGATGATAAGGCTGCCGAGTATTTTGCTCCCACTACCTGAGAAAACTCCTGCTCAAAAGCGTCAATGTGTGGACCGACAGGAGCAACCCAATTAGTCTCAAAAGCTTCTTGGACAAACTTTAGTTCTTGCTCACCAAGGTGAGGTGTTGAAAGAAGAATTGGCTGTTTCACTAATTTATTAGAAAAATGGCTAAATTTATTGGTTGATTTTATGGTTAAAATTTTTGAGCGATTGGACGACCTCCACGGACGCGCCTCCAGGCGAGATGTGAAGTGAATCCTTATGCCCTAAAGGATTTCCTGAAGGATTAGCTGGCGCGTCTCGCGAAGCGGTACCCTTATCCGCAGGTGTCTATCACGGATACACCCTTTAGGGTTAGGGTTAGGGCAAATCTTTAGGGTTTAGCGATCGCTGCTTGATAAGTTGATAAGGTTTTTTCATACATATGCTTAAACGTCAATTGTGACTCATATTTTTCTCGCCCCATGATCCCCATGCTAATTCGAGCTTGCTTATTATCAATTAGATAACTGAGCTTTTGGCGTAAAGTCTGGGCATCTCCACGAGTAACTAGATAACCTGTTTGACCATCAATCACAATTTCACTAACCCCACCAACATCTGATGCCACGACTGGTAAACCTGCTCGCATGGCTTCAATAATGGTGCATGGCAAACCTTCCCAGTTAGAAACTAAGGCATAAATTTGGACTTCTGCTAAAATTTCAGCTATATCTTGACGAAAGCCAAGAAACGATACCTGATTGTTCATTCCTAGCTGCGCTACTTTTTCTTTAGTCTTGTTTAAGCTAGGCCCATCCCCAATCAACACAAGTTTCGCGGGGAGATCTTTAAAGGCTTCAATTAACATTGCCTGGTCTTTTTGGCGGTCAAAACGCGCTACCATGGCTACCTTAATTGGTTCTTCTTGAACTGGATTTGCATGGAGGTTTATTGCTATATCTTTCATCCCGTTGTGAATAGTCAATAGTTTTGCTGAATTTATCCCAGCTTTTAAACCAATTTGGCGGTCATATTCAGAAACACAGATAATCTGGTCTGCTAGAGATGCCGTCAGCTTTTCCAGCCAGCGATAAATAGTCCGATTGGGTTCGGGAATCCCTGTGGTAAAAGACCAACCATGAGCTGTAAACACACAGGGTACTTTAGTTATTTGGCTGGCTAAACGACCTAAGATTCCTGTTTTACTGGAATGAGCTACAATCAAATCTGGCTTAAATTGAGCGATTATATATAAAATGTATCTCAAACTTTTGCCATCCATAATGGGATTAACTGCTCTTTTCAAAGAGTCACAAGCGATAGATTCAATACCTGCTTGCTGTAAATTTTCGTTGTAAATACCTAATTCTCCTGTTAAAACCAAAACCTTATGATCGTCTTCTTGTAAAGCTACCGCCAAATCTTTGACATGCACCTGAGCGCCACCGATAGCGTCTGCTCTGGTGATGATAAAAAGAATATTCATGATTTGATCAAATTGAAATTTAAAATTTGAGTCTGATAAATTATATTTACGATAAAGGAATTTACTTGTTTCTATTGTATTTTTTTGGTAAAGCGGTTCAAAAAAATATGATGAGTTTAATAAAAAACGATTAAAAGGGAATGATAGAAGGAAATATACTTTCACAGGCAAACGTTATTTATGCATTCTGCTGATTTGTCGCTTCCCCTTTACTCTAGTGATTCCTCGCCAGTGGTGCAGACCTGGAACTTAAGTAAAACCTATCGTACTGGCTTTTGGATGAACCAAAAAATCGAGTCTTTAAAAAGTTGTTCTTTAAGTATTTATCGAGGCGAAACTTTTGGTTTATTAGGTCCTAATGGAGCAGGTAAAACTACTTTGCTCAAAACTTTACTAGGTATTACTCGTCCCACTACAGGAAAAGCCGTTATTTTTGGTCAGCCAATTGGCGATCGCCAGGTGAAACAAAAGATTGGTTATTTGCCAGAAAATGCCTATCTCTATGATTTTTTGACTGCTTGGGAGTTTTTGGAGTTTATTGCCGGACTGTTTCAAATACCTAAAAGTAAACAACGCCAGCGGATTACCGAGCTACTAGATTTGGTTGGTTTAGCTCAATCTACTGCTCGTAATAAGAAGTTAAAGCAGTATTCTAAAGGAATGCTCCAGCGAGTGGGAATGGCGCAGTCACTGATTAATGATCCTGAAATTGTTTTTATGGATGAGCCTATGTCGGGACTTGACCCAATGGGACGTTATCGCATGAAAGAAATTGTCTTGTCTCTTAAGCAACAGGGTAAAACAATTTTTTTTAATTCCCACGTTTTATCTGATATCGAGCAAATTTGCGATCGCATTGCTTTTCTAGCTTTGGGGGAATTAATTTGCCAGGGTTCGCTGGATGATCTGTTGGGAACAGGTAATGCTTATCGAGCAACAGTTATAGGAGCAACCTTAGAAACTTTAACCCCCTGGATGACCAACCTAACTCAAGAAAATCATTATTGGCATGGTCAACTCAAAGTAGAGCCTAATCACTTCGTCACCCAACTAAATAATACTGATGCTCGATTAGTCAGTATTCAATTAGCCAGACCTTCTCTAGAAGAATTTTTTATGCAGCAATTGCGCGATCGCGGGATTGAATTTAGCCGTTGAGATAGTGGATAATCATAATAATATTTAAAGATTAACTAGTTGAACCTCCCATCGGTAAAACCGAAGGATTCCCATATAGACTCTTGACTAGGCAAAACCGAAGTTATGCCCCCGCTAGAACGCCGTTACTGGGCTGTTTAATCACGGGCGCACCGACCGCGATCTATCACTTGGCGAGCCTTTTAATCTTCTTCCAAGTA
>JAAUOU010000093.1 GCA_012034765.1 Pleurocapsaceae cyanobacterium CSU_1_1
AAGCACGGGCGCAAAGCTAAGAGCCTTTTTCGTCATGGCTTCGATTACTTACGTCATATATTCCTTAATCTTGAAGACAATGAAACTAACTTCTTTCACTCTCTCAAGTTTTTGTCCTGTACTTAGATTTACTTTATAAACTGTCTCTAATCCTAAATTTGGAATTGGTGAATCTATCTATAACTTTTGAGGTTTTCAGATCTTAGCTTAAATTACAAAAACTTTAAGCTCTAAGCTTAAAGCTGTTTCCCAGCAGTAATAATCGTCACAGGATTTAGAGGAGTTAAGCGAGTTAAATGGTTAACGGGAGTAGAACGAGATATCTGTAGTTGTAGGAGTCGATATTGCCAATGATGATTACTCAACCAATTAATCGCCTGTAGTTGATATTCAATCGTCGCAAATGCCATGACGATCAATCCCCGATCAGTCAATTTCTGACTACAGGTATGCAAAATATCAACTATATTTCCGCCGCTACCGCCAATAAAAATGCGATCGCAATTCGGTAAATTGCTTAATATTTCTGGGGCTTTACCATTGATACTTTTAATATTATCTACCCTAAATCTTTGGCTGTTTTTTGTAATTAAAGTTGAACCCATACTAGTTTTTTCAATCGCAAATATCTGAGATGTCGGACATAAGCGAGCTATTTCAATCGATACTGAACCTGTCCCCGCGCCAAGATCCCAGACTATTTGTTGTGGCTTGAGGGCTAATTCTCCTAAGATAGCAAGACGCACTTCTTTTTTAGTAATTAAACTAGGGCGATCGCTAAAACTCAAGAAACTATTATCAGGCAAACCAATTAAAGGTAAATTATCTAGATTCAAATCATCTTTTTGTGCTTCTCGCACTAGAATTAAGACGTTTAAAGCTGAAAAATTATACTCATCTAAATTACTTAATTTAGTTATTTCTTCAGGTAAAAAATGACTGATCTTTTCGGCTGTATCTCCTAAATCCTCGCAAACATAGAAGCTGTAGTTAACGGGTAACTCTAAAGCTAGAAACAGACGAGCGATCGCTCCAGGATTATTATTATTATCAGTGAGAACAGCAATCTTATCTTTACCTTGTTTAAATAGCTTGATTAACTGCTCGGTAGAACGTCCATGAACGCTAATCAAATTAGCATCTTGCCAAGGCATTTTCAGACGATTAAAAGCTAATTGTATTGAACTTAAATGAGGATAAAATTCAATTTCTTCTGGCTTAAATTTTTCTAATAGTAATCTGCCTAAGCCAAAAAAAAGCGGATCTCCACTAGTTAAAATAACCACTGAATGATTGTCTAATTTTAGTTGAGCGATCGCTTTAATTCCAGTCTGAAAATTAGCTAAATTTAACTTTTTGGCGGGGTGATCGGCAAAATAACCAAGATGACGTTTGCTGCCAGCCAAAACTGTAGCCTGTTCAATAAGCTCTTGTACAGTTTGGCTTAATCCCTGCTGACCATCTAAACCAATCCCAACTACAGCAATAACCAATACTTAAAATCAAGATTGAAAAGAGAAGTGATTGATTTTTATTTTTAATCTTTTCTACCTTCTGCCTTTTGCCTCCTGCCTCCTGCCTCACTCCCAAGCTCAATTTAATTTGTTTTTTTACAATATCTAATTAGACTCAGAATTGCTGTTAAATAAACGATAACCGACGTATAGCACAAAGCCAATTACTGCCAGACTTAAAATACTGCTAACAACATGGAGTACCGCACCAACAATTGAAAAACCGATCCAAACACCACCTACAGCTACGGCAGCCTTACCGAACTTAGGTAAATTATTAAATATATTTTTACCACTATCGATCCAGTTTTGTACTTGGGGAGAAGGATCAATTTCTACTTGAGCAAATTCAGCTTCAATATCTTTAGTATCACCATGGGCATCAACTTCTCGATCAAGATCTGCTGACATTTCATCTAACTTATTTTGTAAATCACGTTCTGAAAAACTCATGACCGTTCAACTCTTGCTTAAAGTGAGTGTATCTATATACATAAGTTTAAGATAACAAATAATATCTCTCCAAAAATAGTAGTGATTTCTCTGCTTTGCTTAAAACAACGTCTTACTAGAATATATGTATTCAAGAGCTAGAAAGATTACGTATTAGATGTTAAGACTAGTTACGGATCAAATCATGGTGAAAAAATGTTAGAAGCGATATTGTTTGATTTAGACGGTACTTTAGCTGATACAGACTCGATTCACTTTGCTGTCTGGCAAGATATCTTGGTTAGATACGATCTTGACATCGATCGCTCTTTTTATCGGCAACGTATTTCTGGTAGAACCAATTCTAAAATTATTAAGGATATTATTCCTCAGTTGACTTTAGAAGATGCCTGGAAATTAGCAACAGAAAAAGAAGAAACCTATCGTCGTTTAGCAAATTCTCTCTTACCCACTCCTGGTTTAAATCGCTTGATCGCTCTTACAGATCGAGCTTCCATCAAAAGAGCCGTGGTTACTAATGCACCAGAAGACAATGCAGTCTACATGCTCAAGGTATTGCGTTTAACAGATACTTTTCCTACCGTAATTATGGCGAAGGATGCACCTCCAGGAAAACCAGCTCCTGCACCTTATGAGTTGGCTCTAAGCCGTTTGAAGGTAAAAAATAAGAGAGCAATTGCTTTTGAAGATTCGGCAGCAGGTATTCATTCAGCCGTTAGTGCTGGTATTTACACTATTGGTATTACTTCTAGTCATCCAGCAGAAGAATTACTGAGTGCAGGAGCAAGCATGACAATCCAAGACTTTGATGATAAACAACTTTGGGAATTATTGGACAGCAAGACTAAAGCAATTGGCTAAACTCTAAACTTTGGGAGAAGGTGAGCATTATTAGTTACCCGTGCAAGATCAAAATTTGACTCTAATTAGAACTTTAGAAGAATTATCCCTTAATGCTTTTTTGTAGCATTGGATTAGGAGTTTTAGAAAAAAACTATCTAGGAATATTTTTCTTAACTACCCCTAAAAACGGAATAATTAGAGGGTAAATTGATAGTAAGTCTAAATCAATAAATGCCAGAGAGAAAACGGATTGGTATTTTAACCAGTGGCGGTGATTGTGCGGGATTAAATGCGGTGATTCGGGCGGTAACTCATTGTGCTGTAGATAGTTACGGTTGGGAAGTATTAGGAATTTGTAAAGCGACTCATGGCTTGATGTCTCGTCCTCCTGAAGCAATTCCTTTGGATATTACTCAAGTCGATCGCCTGTTGACCATGGGAGGAACGATTTTAGGCACTACCAACAAAGGAGATCCCTTTGCTTTTCCCATGTCTGATGGTGAATTACGCGATCGCTCCAACGAGATTATTGAAGGCTACCAACAATTAGACTTGGATGCGCTGATCGGTATTGGGGGAGATGGTAGTTTAGCTATTCTCAGAAAACTGGCACAGCAAGGAGGAATTAACTTAGTGGGTATTCCTAAAACCATTGATAATGATGTGGGTATTACCGAACGCTCGATCGGATTTGATACGGCGGTGAATATTGCCACAGAAGCGATCGATCGCCTGCATTTTACTGCTGCTAGTCATAGCCGAGTGATGATTCTAGAAGTAATGGGTAGAGATGCAGGACATATTGCCCTCAATGCGGGAATTGCGGGGGGAGCAAATATGATTATGATTCCTGAGATTCCCTATAAAATCGAAAATATCTGTGACCATATTAAAAAAAGACAGGCTAGAGGACAGGATTATTCGATCGCCGTTGTCTCCGAAGCCGTCTGTACTGAAGCAGGAGAAGTGTTAGAACAGGGTCATTTTGCCGATTGTCGCCTAGGAGGTATTGGTCAGTATTTAGCAGAGCAAATTACGCAAAAAAGCGGTGCAGAGACTAGAGTGACGGTGTTAGGTCATACTCAACGAGGGGGAATATCTTCGCCTTTAGATCGCATCTTGGCATCGGCATTTGGCGTAGCGGCAGTAGAGTTAATTGCTGAGGAAAAATACGATCGCATGGTGGCATGGCATGATCGACAAGTTACAAGTGTACCTATTGCTGATGCCATTAAAGATTATCGGGCGGTAAATCCTGAAGATACTTTAGTCAAAACTGCTAGAGGTTTGGGTATTTGTCTAGGAGATTAATTAATTGGTTTGAAACATTTGTCTCTTGAAAACTGATTAACTGATCTTCTCAAGCGATCTCAATGCTTACAATAAAATTTAGATTAGAACAGATTTGACAAGTATGCTATGCGATCGCTTTTATGAATAATCTGAACAACAAACAAATAGCTACCTTTGGTGCAGGATGTTTCTGGAAAACGGAAAATGAATTTATCAACGTGCCAGGAGTCATCAAAACTTCAGTGGGATATATGGGAGGAGATTTTCCTCATCCTTCTTACCTTGATGTAGTAGCAAGAATTACTGGTCATGCAGAAGTAGCACAAGTTGAATATGATACTGCTGTGATTGGGTACGAAGAGTTGTTGCAGATCTTTTGGCAGATGCACGATCCCACTAGCCTTAATCGTCAGGGTGCAGACAGAGGAGAACAATATCGCTCAGTAATTTTTTATCATACTTCTGAACAAGAGCAAATTGCGCGTAGGTCAAAACAACAGCTACAGCAGTCTAAAATTTTTGCTCAAGATATTGTCACGGAGATTAAACCAGCTAAAGAATACTATCTTGCTACAGAGGATCACCAACAATATTTTAAACTACGCCACTTCACGGGGTGACAACTAGTTTGAAACGAAGACAGGGGTTAGGGGTTAGGGGTTGGGTTTTAGGGTTAGGAATAAACGTTAAAATTCGATTTTTAATTGTTTCGGATGCCATGTTCCATGTTTAAAATGTCTAATTTCTCCCTAAGCCCTAGACCCTAAAACCTATGCCCCGTTAACTTTTTAACTGGTTTGTCACCCCGTGAGCTACGCCACAAAAAATAAATTGACCAATCATTAGGTAACGAATGAAGTCTCCCAATCCTTCAATCAGACGAGCAAAGCGTAATTCACGAAGTCAGAGGAAGCTCCGTAGTTTTACGGCGGAGTCTCTCTGACCGCAATCAACTGGGGTAAAACTCAGATCTTGAGCCAAGTTCATCTTTTACAAATCCTGATTAGATGGACGCACCACTATCTCATTTACAGATACTTCTTTGGGTTGAGCGATCGCATAACGTACTGCTTGACTGATGGCTGTTGGTGAAATAAAACTAACATCACTGAAATCACTGGCAATTTGGTTAATTGTCTGTTCGTCGTTACTAGACGCCATCAGTTCGCTTTCCACTGCCCCAGGATAGATAGTCGTTACTCTGACTTTCCCTAACGTCTCTTTACGCAAGCTTTCACTAATGGCTTTGACGGCAAACTTAGTACCACAATAGACGGCGAAATTAGGTATGGCATGAATCGAGGCTACCGAACCAATGTTAATAATCTGACCACTACCGCGATCGCTCATATGAGGAAGCACCGCAGCAATTCCGTGTAATACACCGCGAATATTCACATCAATAGCTTTATTCCAGTCATCAATTTTTAGCTCGATTAAGGGACTAACTGGCATGACTCCAGCATTATTAACCAGGACATCAATTTTACTAAAACGTTCTATGGTTGCTTGCGCCATTGATTGTACTTGCTTGGCATCAGTAACATCAGTAAGGTGATAAGCAACGTTATCTCCTAATTCTTGAACAAGTGATTTCAGCTGTTCTTCTCGACGTGCTGCTAACATCACTTGGCAACCAGCATCAGCTAATTCTCTAGCGATCGCTTCACCAATCCCACTACTTGCACCTGTAACAGCTACAACTTTGTCTAAACTCATTTAATTAGTTCTCCTTTTATTTACAAACAGTCTCTTAAGATACCGTAGTATATAACTCGATCTAGTTAGCTACTATAAATTTACCAATTTGATTATTTTGTCATCCATAAGATATACATAGCAAATAAAAGTAGTAATTATCAAAAATAACGTACATAATAAGATTGATTTTTCCAAAGATAATTTTGAAATCCTTTGAATCGATCAAATTAATTTATAAAGCTAACGGTCGATTAATTATTTAAAAGAAAACAATAAGCTTATTCGTAAGATTGAAAAACAAAAACAATCTAAAATCTTTTCTTTGCTTATATCTGGAGATTTACAGTTATGAAACTTTCACACATATACAAACTTTCAAGTACGAGTTTATTAGCGATCGCCTTAACAGTTATTCCTTTTAAGGCTTTGGGGCAAGCACAGACAGAAACGCCGCCAACAGATTCAGTTGAGGTTGTTACAGAAGATAATGATTTTGATTGGGGATGGCTAGGTCTACTTGGTTTGCTGGGGTTAGCTGGACTTGCTGGTAAGAAGAAGCATCAAGATACTAATACTCACCGTGAAGTTGACAATGTTCAACCTTTTCCTGATACCCCAACTAGCCGTGGTGATTCACAATATCGTTAAAGTTAAGAATCAAAAATTTGGGCTAAATTAACAACGATCAATTAACATTTGTTTTAGTTTCGTCCAAATAATTCAATTTCTGATGGGCATAATTCATTACTGCGATCGCCGATTACTCTACGCCGAGCAATTGATATTTCTGTACAAGACTGACCAAGTAAAAACTTGACGGGATAATGCCATATGGGTGTTGCTGATTAAATAATGGTATTTGGTATTTATAGCATCTACAATCGAGATTTTTCGTAGACAATCACAATTAAATCATTACGCATTCAGCAATGCCTTTAACTTAAATCGCTTTGATTTCTGGCTGGATGAGATTGAGGACTGTATAAGGATCGTGTCCTGAAAAGAGCAATTTAATGACTATCGCAGCAGCAGGTTCGAGCATTCGCGCATATTTTAAATCGCCAAGATCTTTAGCTTCACAATCAATATCTTCAATTAAAGTAGCAATTTTTTGTTTAGCCAGATCGTTATCTCCGCAATACATTACTACCAAAGGGCGAGTATCAAACACTGGAGGTTTCATCTGCCATACTTTTGCTTGGCACATATTAAAGGCTTTGACAACATGAGCATTGGGAACAACTCTAGCAATCTCTTCCGATAAAGACTTGCCATCATAAGTTTTGGCTAGAAAATCAGATGTATTTACTGGATTATTAATATCTAGTAAAACTTTGCCAGTTAAAGCATCACTACCACCAGCAGCATCAATCGCCTCAAAACTGCCTCATGGGTAGTTGCTAAACTACGATTTCGCCAAATGAGGCAGCTTCCTCTTCTGAACCAAATTTAATATCTGTTCCTAGTTTTTTAGCTAACTTTTCAGCTTTTTCCAGGTTACGCCCACCAATAAAGAGCGAGTGCTTAGTAACCCATTTAGAAGCTAATGCTTCAGCCATGCTTCCATAACCGATAAATCCAATTTTCATTATTGCTCCTTTAGAGAGATGGAAGTCACTCCTTATGCACGACAAATAAGCGATCGCATTCGCCAAATTTTAAGAGAGATTCAGTCAACTTTACTCTAACAAGAAATTTTCGATCCCACTACGGCAAATGAAACTTTTAAAATTGCTACTAGTGACTATGTTGAGGCAACCATTGGCCCTAACTTACTCCAACAGCTAAACGCTCAAGCGCCAGGGATGCGGATTCGAATTAGCAATTTAGACAAAGAAACTGTTATGGATGCTTTGGATGATAATCGCTTCGATCTGATTATTAGCGCCCAATTGCTCCTCAAAAGCCGCCGCTAGTACAAAGAGTGAATCCTTTAGGGCGTTCGCCCTTACGATGTATCTTGCTCATCGAACTCAAATTGCATTAATCATCCTCTTCAGGCATAGCAGAAAAATCGCCCGATCGCTCTGAGGGAATAGCAGCAATAATTGCATCAATAACTTTAGATATGGGAATAATTTCTAAACCAAGATCGTCGGGTAAACTTTGACCTTTTGGCACGATCGCTTTTTTGAAACCTAGTTTTGCTGCTTCTTTCAGCCGTAATTCCATCTGGGAAACTAAACGCACCTGTCCTCCTAAACCAACTTCACCAATTAAAACTGTGCGGGGATCGACGACGCGATCGCGAAAACTTGCCACAATGGCGATCGCCACTCCTAAATCCGCAGCGGGTTCACCCACGCCTAAACCGCCAACGGAAGCGACATAAGCATCTAGTTTGGAAAGGGGTACACCGACTCTTTTTTCTAAGACTGCCAAAATTTGCTGGAGACGATTATAGTCAATGCCTGTAGTTGAGCGACGGGGGGAGGTATAACTAGTGGGACTAACTAAAGCCTGGATTTCTACCACAATGGGACGAGTTCCTTCACAGGCGACTACTACAGAAGTACCAGGAGAGGCTTCATCACGATTACCGAGGAATAGTTCAGAAGGGTTATCAACCTCCACTAAACCCCCTTCTGCCATCTCAAAGATACCAATTTCATGGGTTGCCCCAAAACGATTTTTCACCGAACGTAAAAGACGATGGGCGGCATAGCGATCGCCTTCAAAATAGAGTACTGTATCTACTAGGTGTTCTAAGACTCTTGGCCCTGCGATCGCCCCTTCTTTGGTAACGTGACCGACAATTAACAGGGTAATATTTTCTCTTTTCGCTACCTGCATTAAGGCTGAAGTACACTCCCGTACCTGTGCCACCGAACCAGGAGAAGAAGTAAGGGCTGCAAAATGCAATGTCTGAATACTATCAATGACGGCGACTTGAGGTTTTAAAGATTCCAGTTCCCGTAAGATCTCTTCCAGATCTGTCTCTGGCATGACGTAGAGATTGTGATCTTTTTTCTGAGTAACTTTGCCATTCTCCTTGCCATTCTCTTTACCGTTAGCTGCTGCCGTCTTCGTATCTGCTACATCTAGACGAGAGGCTCTGAGTTTTACTTGTTGTCCCGACTCCTCGGCGGAAACATAAAGAATACGTGGCAGCGTATATGACAGTTTATTTGCCACCTGTAATAACAAAGTAGATTTCCCAATGCCAGGATCGCCACCAATTAGCACCAGAGAACCAGGAACTATCCCGCCACCCAAGACGCGATCAAATTCTCCATAACCCGAAGGAAATCTTTCTTGAGCGTCATTGTTAATTTCCGAAAATTTCAAAGATGCTCTGGGTTTAGCTACGCCCGATATCTTATTGTTAGAGCGAGTTCCCGACTGCCATCCTCCACGACTAGTTCCCGCTCCAGAAGATACATCTACGGGTTCTTCAGAAATCGTGCCAAACTCGTTGCATTCCTTACATAACCCAAACCACTGGCTATATTCGGCGCCACAATTATTGCAAATATATATCTGTTTAACTTTAACCATTTCATTAAGAAAAATTGGAGATTTGAAGAAATAAAAAGATAAGTAATACACTTTTATGAAGAATACAAGATCAATCCTAAGAAACTTTAAAAGCCTCAAAGATAAATTAAATCTGAAAAAACTCCTCAATTGTGAGAATAGTTCGGGGAATCGCCGTAGAATAGACCATTAGACCTATTATGAATCTGCTAGTTAAGCAGAATATTCTTTAAGGTAGTAAAAATTAAACTTAAATATCAGTAATCTTACTTAAAAAAAGGAGCAGATTGGAACTTGGAAACTAATAAAGAAAAAATTTTAGTGGTAGATGATGAGGCTAGTATCCGTCGCATTTTAGAAACTCGTCTGTCTATGATTGGCTATGACGTGGTAACGGCTGCCGATGGTGAAGAAGCTTTAGAAACTTTTCGAACTGCCGAACCAAGTTTAGTAGTTTTAGATGTCATGATGCCTAAGTTAGACGGTTATGGTGTATGTCAAGAATTACGCAAAGAATCCGATATTCCTATTATTATGTTAACGGCTTTGGGCGACGTTGCCGATCGCATCACAGGTTTAGAATTGGGTGCTGACGATTACGTAGTTAAGCCCTTTTCGCCCAAGGAATTAGAAGCAAGAATTCGCTCCGTGCTGCGCCGAGTTGAAAAAAATGGCGCGCCTGGTATTCCTAGTTCAGGAGTAATTCACGTTGGCTCAATTAAAATCGATACAAATAAACGCCAGGTATATAAAGGTGACGAGCGTATCCGTCTGACAGGCATGGAATTTAGCCTGCTAGAGTTATTAGTCAGTCGTTCTGGAGAACCATTTTCCCGTTCTGAGATTTTACAAGAAGTTTGGGGTTATACTCCTGAACGTCATGTGGACACCCGCGTGGTAGATGTCCATATTTCACGCTTACGTGCCAAGCTGGAAGACGATCCGAGTAATCCTGAATTGATCCTAACTGCCAGAGGTACAGGTTACTTGTTTCAACGTATTCTAGAGGCTGGAGAAGAGTAAAGATTAGGAAACTTTAATTTTACTTGGTTTAACAAAAAACTAAGAGCTAAGAGCTAAAAGCTAAGAGCTAAAAAAATGAATAAATACGATGCCAATCGTCTATTAAGATTGCTGCCTTTTTTTGCTGGAGGGTTAGGCGGTTTTCTGCTATTAATCAATCGCCTTTTGACAGCACAGATTACCGATTCTCAGGCTCGTTCAGATGCTCTAGGCGTAATTGAAGGGGCAGTACTGATTTTAGTTGGTTTGCTGTGGCAACAGATTCAGGGGCGAACTCCCGATACAGTAGATCTGATCGGTGAAACGGGTTTAGAACTAGATGAATCACTGTCCGAATCAGCTAAAACCGAGTTAGCTTGGGCTTCTCATTTATTGCTAACTAATACCGTAACGCGATCGCTCTTGGTCTACTATGATGGCAAGACTATCTTGCGCAGGGGTGTATTAGGTAAAAATCCCCAAGTAAATCCTGGGGCTATCTTAGAGCGAGTTTTAGCTAAAGGTAAAGCTGTATATTTAGTCAATCTCAGTCTTTATCCTGGTCAATTAGAGTTCGATTATTTGCCCGAAAATACTCAAGGTGTGATCTGTCAACCTATTGGTAAACAAGGAGTATTAGTTTTAGGTGCAAATGCTCCCCGTAGCTACACTAAAAAAGACGAACAATGGATTGAAGGTATTGCGGATAAATTAGGGGTAACTCTAGGGGACTCTTAATATTATTGATTGATACTTAACTTAATATTCTGCGGTCAATAACAAACAAATAATAAACATTGGGCGATGAACTACAAAACTTCAGGGATTATATAGAGTAGTACTTTGAGTTAGATAAATAGGTTGTCAATTGCTCTGTTGATCTCGATAGAATGTACGCAACTAATAATAAAGCACCTTTTAAACAATGTAGCGATTTTCGTCAACATTACTCTACTCTGACTACACCCTAAAGCGATCGCGAAGCAGAATTATGCAGGATGCCATCTTCCCCAACTTAGGATTAGATTGTTACTTCCATCCTAATCAAGACACAGAGTTACTAGAACAGTTTGGTTTTATTCCTGGCTTAAAAGAGTTTTTAGTAATTCGTCAGGTACATGCTCTGGAACACGCAACAGTTTGGATGTTGAGCGATGCAGTTAACTCTAAAAGGACAAAATTATCCACTAGCTATCTTTCTGCCGACAATGAGACTATTGGTGGGTTGTCTACAGAAAAAGGTTTTTATCTCTATGGTGAAATCAACCCGCTAAAATTGAGAAAGGCAGTTAATCTTGCCTTGATTCGTTTACAGCAGGGAGAATGGAATCTAGCACTGCATCCTCGTTGTGGGACAAATTCATCGGTAGCAGCGATGCTTACCGCAGGAATGGCAGTTACAGCACATTTTACTTTACCGCGATCGCCTTTTCATCAAATAATGGGGATGGGATTAGCTGCCATCACGGCTAACTATCTGGCTCCCGATCTCGGTATCTATGTCCAGAAATATATCACCACTGCCATCCCTTTTAATCTTAAGCTGCATAAAATTGCTCAAATTGTCGATAAATCGGGAAAAATGGGCTATTTTGTCAAGTTAAACTGGATTAATCAAAATTAACCTCAGTCTACTTTGGTAAAATTTGTAATTCGTGTTTTTTGCGATCTAGGCGATCATTAATACGGCGGATGCAAAATCTAAATCTCAGGAATTTTGGATATTTGAACTTGAAGATAAAAAAGATCGTTTCCCTTGAACAGATTTTTAATCATTAATAGGGTATGTTCTTTATATGTCTGGTAGATTGCGATGTCGCACTAAATTTACACCGCCATAACTATAATACAATGAAAAATTTTTTAACCGAGTTGTTTGGAAATATTGTTCAACAATATTGGATAGAAGTTACAACAGCTAACCCGACTTGTGTTTATTATTTTGGTCCTTTTTCTAATTACAAAGAAGCTAAGTTGGCTGAACCAGGTTTTATAGAAGATTTAGAGAGCGAAAACGCTCAAGGTATCAAAGCTGAGGTTAAACGCTGTCAACCAGAGGAATTGACTATGCCAAATTAATCTAGCAGCGATCGATTAATTAAACTTAGCCACAGACTATTCCTTAAGATAGACATTCGGATTCGCCAATGATGGTTAAGCTATCTTGCATTGGCTTGATTGTGGCTGGTACTATTTCACACTTACATTCACTTACATTCACCATCGCTTCTCGCAAGATAGCTTATCTCAAAAACAACTGACTCAGTTTGACTGCTGGAGAAACTACTCAAAGCGCCAAACTTTTGCATAATCTTGACGACGAGACATAATTTTACTAGCGGCATTAACATCAGGATCATCACCTGAGATCAAGACTAAATATTTTCCGCGTTGAAATAATTGCCAGAAAAATTTATGAGCGGCTTGGCTAAAATTAAATTTAGCTTCAAAATAATTATTGCCAATCAATTCAGAACACCACAAACAATGTTTGGTATTGCGAGTCATTAAAGTAATCCAATCGTTAGAAAAGCCTGCATGATGCAGTTCATCTAAGGCTACTTTTAAATCTCGATGATGAGAAAAGACAACAACGGCGCGAGTCTGGTTGCAACTATTTTGAACTAAATTGCAATTTTTATTAGTTGTTTCTTCTGGTTTTGCTGGAGCAGCAAATAAAGTTTGAGGTTTGAATAGTGTAAGCATCAGCCTATTGATGAGAAGTTGAATATACATTAAGCTAGCAATTAAATGTGTCAAGACAATGACGATCTGATGACATTTTGAATCAAGATTTATAGAGGCGATCAGCCAGCAGCCTTAAGACTATTAAGATCTGCGCGTAAAAATAACCCTGGCAGAAGCTATCTCTGGTATCACGAAAAAGTCATTAGAGATTTATCAAGAGATAGAAGATGTTAAATGCTAGCAAGGTTTGGCAATATTTTGATCAATTGGCGATCGCCCAATTTCAGTATATTTAACTAAATTATCAAGCTTTTTTAACTTTTATGATTGTTTTGTATGTCAAATTACATTAACAAAAAAATAAATAAGTTAATATATATACATACAATCAGCACAGGTAAAAACTAATGAATCAAGAAAATAAATTTGGCTTTACTAAATTTGCAGAAGACTGGAATGGTCGTTTGGCGATGTTAGGTTTCATTATTGCGGTAGCAACTGAATACCTTACTGGGCAAGGTATCCTGGGTCAACTAGGTATCATGTAAAGCTGTCTTATCTTGACTATCTTAAGTCATGAATTGCACTTATAAATTCTCTAAATTCTGAACATAATGAGAGTTTGATCTGACAGATAATTGTCGATCAAGCTCTCTAATTATTTGAACCTTAAGATGTGGTTGAATTAGTATAGTCATTTCAAATAACAACCAGACGATCTCTGAGAAAAGTAGCAAGTAGCAAGTAGCAAGTAGCAAATAATATTTGACCTTATTATCAATACAAAACTACCATCAGGAAATTAATTGGAATGACTATAATCACTCAGTTTGTCCACAATTTTATACCTCCTAATAACCCCGTAACGTTGGGGACAATTTTGGTGTTGGTAGGCAGATCTAGCTTGATTTGTTTAGTTTCTCCACCACCAATATAGAGTGTGTCGTAGTTAAATAAACGATCTAGACAAGCGATCGCTTTTTCCAAGCGCAAATTCCATTTTCTGACCCCATATTTTTCTAAAGCTGCTCTACCTAATTGTTCTTCATAGGTTTCTCGCTTGCGGAATGGATGATGTCCCATTTCTAAGTTAGGGACTAGTTTTCCCTGCACAAATAAAGCTGAACCAAATCCTGTCCCCAAAGTAATTACTAACTCGACTCCATTGCCTGAAATTGCCCCAAGTCCCTGAATATCTGCATCATTGGCTACTTTAACTGGCTTGGACAGTAATTGATTTAGGCTGGTGGCTAAGTCGTATTGTAGCCAAGCGTCATGAAGGTTAACTGCGGTTTTGATGACTCCGTTTTGCACTACCCCAGGAAAACCCACGGAAATACGGTCATATTTCTGTTCTTTTGCCAGAGTTAAAATTGTGTCAATTACTTTTTCTGGTGTGGCAGGGTTAGGTGTTTTGAGGCGTTGGCGATCGCTTAAAGGATTACCCTCACTATCTAGTACCATGACCTTAATCCCGCTACCACCAATATCTACAGCTAAAGTACGCAATTGTTCAGACTCATTCATAGTGTCTTGCTTGAGATAGATTTTTGCCGACTATCAAAGTTTTCAGGAGTTTAATAGAATTTGATTCCTTGCTATTTTTTCTGAGTGCAAGGGAACTTAGTAACTTAATATAGCGACTTCATACTACTAGTAAAAATAAATTTATTTGATTATTTTTGATGAACAAGATCCAGACTACCAGACCAGGGTTTATTTTCCGCTGTTTAATTATTGTCGGCATCGGATTATCGGGATTGGGAATTGAATCTCAAAGCGCTTTGGGTGCGGAAAAAGTCAAACTAACTTATGGTTTTTTAAGAGGAAAAGTTTCTGTAAATTCTTTAGAAAAGTTTGCTGCGACGGGTGAAATCACCCCCGAGTTTCGAGTATATTCTGCTTTTGCCGATCGCCAAACCCTAACTCAATTAAGATCTTGGCTTAACAACCGTTTTGAATGCGATCGCCTGGATGTGAATAAATTTGCTAGTACTTCAGAAGGTCAGCAGTTTTTGCAAGAATTGGGTACAGTCATTAAAGCTCATCCTCAACAGAATGGATCTGTAGCAATTCGTTCAACTTTGATGGCAACAGCGGATGTACCAAGTCAATCTGATGGCTGGACAATATTGGAGGCAATGGAAAATTTTCCTGCTGATGATATACATGTCAATGTCAAGAGTTTATTCCAGCTACAGAAATCTTGGTCAGATAATCCTCAGAATAATCGAGCTGCTGCCAAGATATTTAATATGCGTGCAGAAAATACTTCAGCCTTGAATGCTCAGTTCAGTAATTACTGCTTAAATTGTTCTAACTCAGTCTGATCTAAGCTACGAATAATTGAAAGTTCAAAGGCATTATTATTTAATTGCGTATTGCTCTGTAGATATGTTTGATATTTAGTCTGTTGAGCCAGGTAGACCTGAAAAAAAGCAGTGCTTAGAGTCTTTAAAGCAGGATAGGCATAAATAGGACGAGGCCCCACTACATCATCAGGGACAGGCAAAATTCCCAAACCTTCTTGTAAAAAGCTAAAGTGAGTTGCTGGCTTAATCAAAACCAAATATTTTTCCTTTTCCTTCAGCCAGGAAAAAGGTTCAATTTGCTCGGTAAAAGGGGGCATAATTCGGTCATTGCTACCTCCAATAATCATGGTTGGGATGTCAATTTCACTCATCCCCGCCGACCCAAAAATTTTCGCCATAGGGTTGATGGCAATTACGGCTTTAACGCGAGGATCTCGTAGCTGTACCTGAGATTGATGGAGTTGATTAAAAATACATTTAGCTAAAGATGATAAATCAAGCAAAATATCTGAATAGCTTTGAGTCTGACACTCTTTAGCGCTTACTTCTGGGATTAATTTCCCTCCCGATAATGCCAACGCACTGTAGCCACCAAAAGACTGACCGACAATTCCTACTCGCTCTAAGTCAAGATCCGGTTCTAATTCTAAGCGATCTAGAACGAAACTAATATCCAAAGGCTGATCGATCAAATTGCTAGCTTTGGGGAATAATTCTGTACCTGAAAGAAAACGATCAAACTTAGCTAAACTCATGTCATCGTGTTCAATTACGGCAACTGCGAAACCGTAAGAGGCTAGATGTTTGGCCAAATAAGCGAAGGTTTGTCTGCTCGAAGCCATACCGTGAGAAATGGCAATTACAGGAACAGAGCGCTTAATTTTTGGCTGGTAAAGATCGAACAGACCTGTTTTGTGACGATGAGGATTTTTGTAAGTGAGAGTCCGTTTCTGCCAAGAATATCGCCCAGGGATTTTTGGGTTTAATTCTCGCTTAATGCGATCGCCTAATGCCTGATTTTGAGGTTGATGATCGACAAACCAGGTGCGCTCAATTACTTTTCGGTTTTTGGCAAGTTGTGCCGACTGTTCGAGATATCGATTAATTATTTCTAGATCTAAATGAACTGTTTTTAAAGGATAGTGGTGTAAAAAATTGATTATACTCAATCCCCGATCATCAAAAGCGGCTGCAATCATCGCTCCTCTAAGAGCATAAAAACCATTGCGATTCGTTTGGCTTCTTATTCCCTTGCCCAAGTTTTTGAGCGTAATCTCCCCAACGGTAGAATTACTAAATTTTGCGATCGCTAGTGGCTTAAATTTTAGAGGAGTGGATAATAACTGCGGTAGTTTAGCTATCTGTTGTGGCGGTAGACGGTGAAGGTAATAATCTAATTCAGCAGTGCTTGACCCCGTAGCTATAAAAACTTCGAGGTCTTTAACTTTAACTTGAAACTGACCAAAAGGAGCTATATTGAAAGTGATTCTTTCTGCTGGCAGCGCTGCTGTCGGAAATAGAGCAGCGATTATACCGATAGCCACCATCAGCTTTTGTTTAATACTTTGCCTCAAAATCACCGAATTTGATGGTTATTACCCTATATTTCTTTACAGTTTAATAGAAATACAGGGCTAACGGACTGATGATCCAGAATTCACAGTTATGACAATTTATCTTTGAGCTAATTGCGATCAAAAGTTTCAGATCCTTAGTTAAAATTTAATTGCAATAGTTAACTTAAACTAAATTCGCTTTTCTAAATATTGACCGATGGTAATTTCTTCTCCTGCACGAGAAATAACTGTTTGTCTGGTGCGATATTTATTGCCAATTAATTTAATCTCTTCCTCAAAAACGTTGGCATTATATTCAGTTCGTAAATTCATAGTTTCCGAATTAGGAAAAGCACAAACTGCAATTACTGGTTTAGGGGTAGCAAATCCGCGATCGCGATAGAGAATATTGCCTCTAATCCCAAAAACAGTTGAACCAACTACGGGTTTACGGTTCTGATTTGTGTAGTTGCTTTCCCAAGTGACTTTTGTACCACAAACTAATGCCCCTAAATCTTCTAATTGATGAGCTTGAGCTAGTTTAATTAATTCTGCTGCACCTGGAGACAAAAATGAGATCTTGAGTACACTTTCAACTTCTTGAGGTTCGACATCTTTATTGAGGGTGTAATATCTTCTTTGAGAATTCCAGCTACCTGCTGACTTCTGAAAAAAGTCAATCGCTAAGGACTGTAGAATAAGATTTGTGGTTTCCGCAGACATCATTGGGGTCTAATCTCTTTGACTGAACTAATAAAAAGACACATCTGTCAAGCTAGACGAGTTTGTGCTTAATATATATTAATATATATCGAGCTAATGTCACTATTGTTCTGTCTTTAGCTATATTTTGATTAGCTCAAAAAGTGAATTTATTTTTATAGTCCTTATTCCTTATTGTGGTCAATTATCAAAATTTTGCTGTTAAATTAATTGCGATTCTGGCGATCGCTTTAATCAATTTGATCGAGGTTATTCCTGCTGCTGCTACAACTGAGAATTTTCAACTCAATAGTTTTCAAGGATATCGAGTAGAAACCAGCTTTAATTATGATGAAACTAAAAACATAGATGCGATCGCTGAACACGGAAAAAAAGCAAGCCTAGTAGATTCTGTCAAGGTTCGCTTTTACAATCCTGACGGCAAATTGATAGCTAGTTATGACAATATTGTCGATGGCATAATTCAAAATAACTATTTTGAATTTAATTATGATTTAAATACTCAGCAGTTAATCGGTAAGGTAGATTTAGGTGGCGAATTTGCGGGAGAAATGTACCTTAAAGGCGATGCTGCTCAAGAATTGTCATTGGTGTTGATTGATCCCTCAGGAAAAGAAAAGGTTATTGATCAAGTCAAAATGTAGAAATGTAGAAGTAGAAACTTAATTTGTTATGTTTTTAATAGTGCTATTTTCTAGAAAGCCTAAAATAAAGAGGTTTCTGAGTTATCGGGATGACAGGATTTGAACCTGCTTTCTTATCTTTTTACCACGTAGTTACTAAGCTTGAAATGTACCTAAAACAACGTTTACAGTGTTTTAGGGTACAAAATGGGTACAGATTATAATCATGAAATCGGTTACGAAACTTTACAAAAAGACTTTAGAAGGTATCAGAAAGAAACACCCAAGGGGGTGAGTCTTCAGAACAAACGAAATAAGACGATAGTTCTAAAATTCAGGCTCTTCTGGAATTCCCGTGGTAGACACTAGATATGGTGTGGGTTAAGAAAGACTAAATCTTTCATAGCCATGAATATCGAGCGTAAGTCGTTGAAAAAGGCGATCGACATCAAAAATGCCATAGC
>JAAUOU010000094.1 GCA_012034765.1 Pleurocapsaceae cyanobacterium CSU_1_1
TCTGGATTTGCTTTTTACGACCTCTACTGCTTAATAATTCGTGGCGATCGCTCATAAACTGAGTGATTACTTAATAAGCTCAAACTATTACTCTGCTTTAATTATAAGTTATTGGAGATGTCTAATGGTTCGGACAATTTAAACTAAACCACCATGAGGAGGCTTAAAAGATTTTCCCGCACTATTTTTCTTGGCAGACTGCTCCATCGCTGTATGGGTAAGTAATTTATAGCTAGATTTAGCGCAAAAAATATTTTTCTGTCTGACAATATTTTGGTATGAGCCAGAAAAAGATTTAAGCCAAGAAATGCGGGAAGGAATCGGCGCTCTAACAGGCTTTAATCCTTGCAGTACTCCTGATAACTGCAATCCCTCTAGGGGCTTGGCCTCCTTAATTTTGTGCCATACCGAACGGGACATCAATAAAGTTTGTTCGACAGCCGTAGCACCTATTTTGTTGAAGTATTCTTCTCGTTCGGGCTGATAGTCGGCAGAAACGATCTCTAGTGGCTGGGAATAAAGCTGGTTATCTGCTGCCAAGCCTCGCTTGCGATCGACCGACTCCTGAATAATTTGCGCCATCTTTGCTGTTAGCTGAGGGTAAAGCCAAGTATAGGCAGGATTTACGGTTAACTGAGCGCGATGCGGGCGCGAGCCATCCTTAGAGGATTCTAGTCTAAAATAGCCGATCGCTGCTTTGCGCTGCGGCTCAAAAACATAGCCACTGACGACATCCGTACCATTTAGCCAGAGTCTAATCTGACCTACGGCATTCTGTACCATCCCCGATTTAAAATCATCTGCATGACGATCAAAAACCTGTCGAAGCAGAGGTGGCATCGAAACGCAGTCCAGCTGATAAAGTAGAGGTGCATCAGCGTTGCTAATGGGCAAAAAATTGGGTAAATCAGAGTCTTGCTGGGCTAGTTGGGCAATTAAATCCGCTGATACTTGCCAGTAGGTCATCTGCGCCAAAGGCTGAAATCCATTTTCGCGGTAAAGAGCTAAATGATTTTTCTCATTAATATTTACCTCTAACATCCAGGTGCGAGCTTCCCAAATATTTTGTAGGCAATGACGCAATAGCTGAGAGCCAATTTCTTTCTGAGTTTTGAGTAATTCTAGAGCGGGAGAATTACTGTTGAGTAGCACCCGCTCTACTCTCCAGGTGCTACGAGTGCTATTGAGAGACGAAACTTGAATTAAGCCAAGAACTTCTGATAAATGCTGTGCCACATAGACACGCCAGCCATGATAGTAGGAACGGGGCAAAAGAGCTAAAAACCTTTTTAATCCATACCAAGAACCAACCTGTTCTAATTCTCGATCAATTGTGATTAGACGTTTGGAGGTTTCCTTGGCAACACATTCGCTCACTAAAGCATTGATTGCGTCCACGTCACGATATTGAAGAGGACGAACTATTAGCTGCTCATTGTCAGGTATGGATAAAGTCATGGTTTTGATTAATCAACTCTTTCTAGTTGCCATAAAATTTGATTACCTTCTCGTCTGACTCGGGAAACAACCCAGTTACGCCAAGACCAGTGATCGCCTCTACTGGTTACAGCACTAGCGTTAATGTCCATTAGATCCGCCAATTCAGAACTGCTGATCAGGTAACCTTTTCCTGCAATCTCTTCAGCAATTCTTAGAGTATCAATTAAATCTCTTAACTGAGTTACCCTTTCTTCATTTGATACTCTCGTTTCTTCCATTGTGCTGTTCGATGATTCAGTCATAAATAGCTAAAATTTAAATAATTGATAAGTAGTTCCACAGATGAAATAACATCTTTAGGATAATAAAGTTTACACGATATCTTGATTACCGTCATCTTAGCTAATTTGGACGAGAACTATCTGCTACTAGGTTAATATATCTTGACCGTCCTGGCTGAAAATCGGGCTTAATTTCTAAAGCTTTTTCGTAGCTGGCGATCGCATCGCTCCATTTGGCAAGCTGTTCGAGAGCGCAACCTCGGTTGTACCAAAATAGATGATTTCCTGGCATCAGCTTAATTGCCTGACTCCAGCTTTGTATTGCTCCAGCCCAATTTTCTAGCTGATATAAAGCATGAGCGCGATCGTTCCACGCTTGGTAGTTATCGGGGTCAATCGCCAAGGCATTTTGAAAAGATTTTACTGCCCCTTCATAGTTACCCAAACGCCCCAAAGCACTACCTCGATTATGCCAAGCCTCTGGTAAATTAGCATTGATTTTTAATGCCTTATCCCAGGAAACGATCGCTTGAGTATATTCCCCTGCGCTAACCTGCTTAAGACCCAGGTTAAACCAGCTTTCAATTAATTCTAAACTAGAATCGTCTAGGAACGAGGACTCTAATTCTAATTGAGGTTCTAGCTTTAATTCCAGTTCTTCACTCTTGTTAGTAATTTGCGGTAAGCTTTCTGGTTCTAAGTCTAGCTCTAAGTTAAAATCAGCAGGCAAATCTAATTCTGCTTCTGCTATTTCTGGCGTTCCCAGAGCGGTAAAATCAGCAGGTAACCGTCGTGATAATTCTTGTTCAGTTTCTATTTGCTGATTCAAACTCCAATCAGGACCTGCATATTCCCAGATTACAGCGGTGCTGTTGTCAAACAGTAATTCTCTGCCCAGGCGATGAGCTGCTTCACCAATTTGAGAAATCTCGCTGACAGATTGAGTCAGTTCACCCAAACGAATCATCATTGTTCCCCATTGGCGTTTAGACTGAATTGGTAGTTTTAATATTTTTGCTTTAAAACGTTCTAGCCAAGAAACCCAATCAGCCTGCTGTCCGCGATCGCCTAACTGGTTAAAAAACTTGATAATTCGGCGATCGTGCCAGCCATGAGTAATACCTTCTAAAAGCTGATTAAATAAAAATTCATAGTCAGCATCCGATAACCCAGAAATCGGCTCTAACAAACTAGCTTTAGGCTGTGATACATCTTGATGAGACTGATCTGAATTAGGGTTTGATTGTGTATCTTGCTTGACTTGTCCAATCGTGTGACTCATGACCTTAGATCAAATATACTGATTTATTAGAAAAGTTAAACTAATTTTACTCAAAGTTATTGGCTCAGATAGAACTGTGATGCTTTGAGGGTGGTTTAATAAACTTGGGCAACCCAAGCATTATCCACAGTGAAATATTGCTCAATTGTACAGGGATATTTTTCTACTAGTCAGTAGAAAACAAAAATCCACATTAACTATGGCTTACGAACCTCTACATCACAAGTATCGACCACAAACTTTTGGCGATTTGGTTGGTCAAGAAACGATTTCTTTAACCCTCAGCAATGCCCTAGAACAGGCAAAAATTGCTCCTGCTTATTTATTTACTGGACCTCGCGGTACAGGGAAAACCTCCAGTGCTAGAATTTTAGCTAAATCTTTAAATTGTTTAAATAGCGATCGCCCTACTCCCCATCCCTGCGGAAAATGTGAAGTTTGTTTAGCGATCGCCAAAGGCTCGGCATTAGACGTGATGGAAATTGATGCTGCCAGTAATACAGGGGTGGATAATATTCGCGAGATTATTGAGCGATCGCGCTTTGCTCCTGTACAGTGTCGGTATAAGATTTATGTTGTTGACGAGTGTCATATGCTCAGTACCGCAGCGTTTAATGCCCTGCTGAAGACTTTAGAAGAGCCACCGCCACAGGTTGTTTTTATCTTGGCAACTACCGATCCTCAGCGAGTTCTCTCGACCATTATTTCTCGTTGTCAGCGTTTTGATTATCGGCGTATTCCGCTCAGGGAAATGACTGCTCACCTGAGATATATTGCTGATGCTGAGAAAATTGCGATCGCTGATGATGCTCTAACTTTAGTGGCGCAAATTGCTAACGGTGGTTTGCGGGATGCCGAGAGTTTACTCGATCAGTTAAGTCTTTTACCTGAGACGATTACAGTAGAAAAGGTATGGGACTTGGTTGGTGCTGTCCCCGAACAAGATTTATTAAAGCTGCTTCAGGCAATAAATAGTAATGATTCCCTCGCTGTTTTACAACAGTGTCGTAGTCTTTTGGATCGAGGTAGAGAACCTTTGGTAGTGTTACAAAACCTAGCTGGCTTCTATCTTAATTTGCTCATTGCTAAAACCGCACCGCAACAGTCAGAATTAACCGCCGTGACAGAAACTTGCTGGCAGCAATTGTGTCTGGAGGCGAATAACTGGCAGACTGCTGTAATCTTGCGGGGACAACAACACCTAAAAGCAGCAGAAACTCAGCTTAAGCGGACAACTCAACCTCGACTGTGGCTAGAGGTTACTTTACTGGGACTATTGCCAGAAGTTTATAGTGCGATCTCGATTCAACCTCAGGCGGTTGTTCAGTCTCCTGCAAAACAAATAATTTCCCCGCTACCGTCAATTGTTAATACGCCACCAACTATATCTCAGAATATAGCGCCTCAAAATACGGCGACAATTGCACCAGCCATTCCCACCGAGCAAAATCATCTTGCTCCAACTAACCCAGCCCAGTCTCCGTCACCACCTCCGCCTGTAGCGCTACAAAATCATCATCAAGAAACTGCCATGGCAAATCCTACCCCAGTTGCCCCAAGTAATGATCGAGATCTAGTTGCCAATCAAGAAATATGGAGCAAGGTAGTAAGTTGCTTGCAGCCTCCTACAACCCAGGCATTATTAAAACAGCAGTGTCATTTGGTTAGTTTTGATGGTTTAAGTGCGATTGTGGGGATTAGTTCAGCTAAACTACAGAAGCTTAATCAAGGAAAAGTGCCTAATATTGAAGCTGCATTTGCTCAAGTTTGTCAGCGCAAGGTTAGAGTCCAGCTAGAGGTTGCCAGTTCTCAAGGCAATAGGAAACAGAATGCGATCGCCTCGATCAATCAACCTGTTGTGGAAACACCACCTCCTGCACCAGAACAGCCGCCAAACCCGCCTCCACCCACTAGGGTTCAAATCACACCATCAACCGAGAGTGCTGCGATTAAGCCTCAAAATCAAGCAAGCCCAGCACCAATAGTTCAGATTTCCTCAGCAAAATCTCACCAGCAGAATTTTCAGGAAAGCGATTACCCTAAAGGACTGCTGAAGGATCGCTCAAGCACCATCGCAGCACCAAACATCTCCGCTTTAACTCCCCCCACTATTGCTACCGATGTCCCTTCTCTAGTTAATCTTGAAATTAACAGTGAGATAGCTGAAGCCGAAGATTATGGAGATAGTGATTTACAACAGGCGATCGCTAGTCTGACTCAAAGTTTTGAAGGGGAATTAGTTCAGTTAGATAATATGGACGATATTTTAGATGAGTCTTTTGAAGATGATGAATTGCCCCAGTTAGTTGACATTGCCACCTCATTAGAGCGACCAGACATAGCAGAATATACTGATGAATGGTAATACCAATTTTGCTTATGTCCCATTGCTGTTGTGATATTTCTGTAGAATTTCTGATTTATAGGGCTGGACTAACAATACTCCCTGTTCTCCCTTACCAACTCGATCAAGTTCAGGGCGATCGCGAAAGTTGAGATTCTCATAATCTAACGAATAATCAAATTTACTCATAGTTTATCAATCAAAACGATAACCTATTGCTTTTGCTCGCGATCGTTTATTTTTAGGGCAACTTTAATTTTTCTTATTTAACTCAAGTCTTCAAAATTACCTTTGATATCTTTGGCGGTTTTTCTAGTCGCTTTGCTGGCATCATTTAAAACATCTTGTGCTGGAGAAGTAGCTTCATCAACTACGTCTTTTACTCCACCTGGTACTTTACTAAGATTGCGCTGTAGTTTACCTGATTTGTCTTGAACATAATCCACCGCATCTTCTGTGTTGTCTTTGAGAGTACGGGGAACTTCTCTTTTCGCATCTTTGGCTGTGCTTTTGGCGCGATCGGTAACGTTATCAACTAAATCACCTACATTATCTACCTGACGGCGTTTTGCGGTATCAACCAAAGTTTTAGCTTTACCAGCAACTCCTGCATCAGAATCATATCTGCGATCGTCGTTATAGCTATTGATGCCGCCTTTATAGTTTTGATTTGCATCGTACTTGTCATAAGTATCAGACGTAGCGCCCCTATCATAATTTTTAGACATGGTGCTTTTTGTTACTTCAGCCTTAGTCCCTATTTTAGCTGCACCATCTTGACTACAGGCAGTACTTATTACTAGCAAACAACCTGCCATAAAAACTGTTAATACTTGCTTAATATTGATGGATTTAATGAATTGAACTATATTTCTCATTTTTTTCCTTGAAATTTATCTATCAAAACAATAAATAAATAAATACAATCCTGCTTCTATCAAAAGTAAAGTTTTTATCTATATAAATAGATATAGATTGCTTAATACCTTAGCTTTAGAGTCAATTTCACGCTCAATTTCCTCAATAATCGACAATAATCAATTAATCGGCATTACAAACCAAAAACTTCGTCCTCTATGCCTTTCCACCAGTCTCCCAGTTTTAACAAGTCAGCTTGAATATCTGCCAACTCTGCCATGTATTCCTGGGGTGGCATTTGCTCTTTGCGCTCTTGCAATTTACTTAATCTTAACTGTACCAACAACCAAGGTTTTGAAACCCCGTCGGTGGCTTCAATATACTGAGCTAATTCTTTACTATCCATTACTATTAACTATCCATTACTATTGGTCAAAATCGGATTCAGTATCAGTGTGAATATCAGCCTACTGATGAACTTTGCCATCGGGCATAGTTGCGCCGATTAATACTGCTTGGTCTAAATTAACTCCTGTTAAATTTGCATTTAATAAGTTTGCTCCTTGTAGGAAGGTGTTAGCTAAATTTGCTCCTGTCAAATTCGCTCCTGCCAAATTTGCATCAATTAAATTTGCCTGACTAAGATCGGCTGAGATCAGATTAGCTTGACTCAGGTTAGCATCTCTTAAAAATGCTCTTTTTAAAATTGCCTCCTGTAAATTTGCATTTTGCAATTGGGCTTGACCACAAGAAACTTTGTATAGTAAAGCCGAGCTTAAAGTTGCCGATTTAAAGTTGGCTTTAGTCAGTATTGCTTCACTTAAATTGCTCATATTTAAGAGGGCAAGACAAAAGTTGGCATTGCTCAAGTTGGTTTTCGTAAAGTCAGCTTCAATCAGTATTGCCTGACTAAAAATTATTTGACACAAATCAGTATTTTTTATTGTTATTCCCACTAGATCGACCCCTGAAAAATCTTTGATTCCAGCCTGATATTGTTTTACTAACTCTGCTGCGTTCATACCTGCTATTGATATTTCATCGCTATGATTAAGGCTTTGATGCTTAACTTAACTTAACAAAGCTAACAGTTTTTATGAGCATTAATACTTAGATTAATGATGAATTAAGATTCAAATGAAGCCAAACAATCAGTATCTAAAGAAAATCGTAAATATAGAACCAAAAAGCTTTAAACAATATTAAGATTTGAGAATAGAGAACAATTTTGAACAGGAAAAGTTTTTGCCTGACTTTAATTTTGAGAAAGTAAAAACTGCTAGATTACAGACCGATCATACCGATCGCGGTTCAGTAAGTTTTTCTGTGGGAACACAAACAGAAAATCTGTTAGCGGCGATCGCCTTAAGAATTCGCCAGTCTCTGGATCTAGAAGTGATTCTTCAGCAAACAGTTGCCGAAGTGAGGCAGTTTCTCCAGACAGATCGGGTGGTAATTTACCGTTTTGAACCAGATCTTAGCGGCGTAATTGTCGTAGAATCGGTAACCGAGAAGACTCAAAGCGTATTTGGTTACAGGCTGCACGATCCTTGTTTTACTGCTCAACATCTTGAAAGATATAAGCAGGGTCAAATTCATGTAGTCGAAGATGTAGAACAAGCTGAACTTGTTACTTGCTATGGTGATGTACTCAAAAAGTTTGGGGTCAAAGCAAATCTAGTAGTACCAATAGTTGCTAATGATCAACTGTGGGGACTATTAATTGCTCATCATTGTCGCGCGCCTCGTCGATGGCAAGTTGCGGAAGTAGATTTACTAAAACAGTTAGCAATTCAGGTAGGGATTGCGGTGCAGCAGGCAGAATTATACGATCAAGTTCAAAGCCTTAATGTTTATTTGGAGCAAAAAGTAAATCAACGCACCGCCAGGCTACAGAGGTCAATTCAGTTTGAAACTTTGACCCACAAGGTGATGAAAAAATGCGAGATAGCTTAGATGAGCTACAGATCTTGCAAACTGTGACCCAAGAAATAGGTCAAGTCTTAAACATAGACCGCTGCAAAATTGAACTTTACAATGGCGATCACACTAAAGCGGAAGTAGCTTATGAGTATACTAATATGTTGCCTAACTGCCAAGGCAGAACCAGAATGGCTGCTGATTTTCCTGAACTTGAATTCCAGCTTGCACAAAAACAATCCCTACAGTTTGTAGAATTTGTTCCTGAATTCGATCTCCACACTCAAGCTACTAGACTAGTTTGTCCGATCTATGACGATCAGGGGGTTTTAGGCAATTTATGGCTGTTGCGACCCCAAGAAGCATATTTTGAAGTAGATGAAATTAGGTTGGTAGAACAAGTTGCTAATCAATGTGCGATCGCTATTAGACAAGCAAGACTCTATCAACAGTCTCAAATACAGGTTAAAGAACTAGCGCGATTAAACTTGCTGAAGGATGATTTTTTAAAAACGATTTCTCATGAATTGCGAACTCCCATGAGCAGTATTCAGCTTGCTTCAGAAACCCTGGAAACACTGCTAGATAAAGAAATAGGCAATAAAAGATCAGCTACGTTTTCTAGAGTGCTGGATATATTTCGCTCTGCTTGCAATCGTCAAAATCAACTAGTAAACGATTTACTCACTCTCTGCTATATTGATGCCAAAAAAGAAATGATGACGATGCAGTGGATTGATTTATCCGTATGGTTGCCACAAATCATTGAGCCTTTTACAGAAAGAATGGAGCATCAACAACAGACGTTAACAATCGATCTTCCTGCCAATTTTCCCCAGTTTAAAGCTGATATTTCCACGATTAAGCGAATTTTGACAGAGTTACTCAACAACGCCTGTAAATACACTCCCGCAGGAGAAACTATCGGCATTACTGCTTTAGCCAAAGATCAGCGGATTGAGTTGATTATCCTCAATACAGGCATTGAAATACCCTTAGCTGAACAGCAGCGAGTCTTTGACAAATTTTATCGTATTCCGAATCGCGATCCTTGGCAGTATGGGGGAACAGGTATCGGACTGGCTTTGGTTAAAAATTTGATTGAGTTATTAGGAGGCAATATTTCTTTGACCAGTCAACCAGGAAAAACCAGCTTTATCCTCGATTTTCCCCGTGAAATAAATGGATAATTTGAGTATCTGGTCTGTTTATTTAATTCGCTGTGGCGATCGCTCTCTTTATACAGGTATTTCAAATAATGTGGCAAAACGCTTTGCTATACATCAATCTGGTAGTCCCCAAGCTGCTAAATATACGAGGACTCGCCACCCTTTGAAGTTGGTCTTTACCGCTGAAATTGGCACGAAATCTGCTGCTAGTCGCCTGGAATATTATGTTAAGCAACTACCGAAAAGAACTAAAGAAAAACTGGTGGCGGGAACGATCTCATTATCTGATTTGGGTTTAATTGAAACATAAGTAAGTAGGTGGGTCAAATTAATTAGAAGATAGTTTTGTAGGGGCGATTCGCGAATGCCCCTACTACTATTTTGTTTTTGGTTTTGTCACAAGATCCCAAAGCGAGCAATAATAAATAAATCCCTGCCCAACTATTTTATAGCCTCAAAATTTTAACTAAATCATCTGTGACTGTATTTCAACAAGAGCATTTACTATTCACTCCTGCAACTGCCGAACATAACGCTATTCCCGCTATCTTTGCTTTTCCTAACGAATATACTATCGGCATCACTAGCTTAGGTTTCCAAATTGTTTGGGCAACTTTGGCAATGCGTTCTGATCTTGATGTGCGTCGCTTATTTACCGATTTAAGTGAACCTTTACCGAGAAATCCTGAACTGTTGGGTTTTTCTGTATCTTGGGAACTAGACTATATAAATATTTTTAATTTACTAGAGTCTTTAGATATTCCTCTGCATAATATTGAACGCCAAGATCATCACCCCTTAATATTTGGTGGGGGAACAGTATTAACTGCTAACCCTGAACCCTTTGCCGATTTTTTTGATGTAATTTTGTTAGGAGATGGGGAAGATTTACTCGATCGCTTTATTGATGCTTATCAGCAGGTACGTCAGGCAAACCGTGAAACTAAACTGCGTCATTTAGCCCAAGTCCCAGGGATCTATATTCCTAGCTTATACGAGGTAACCTATTATAGTCCTGATGGCGAGATTAAGGCGATCGCCCCTATTGATTCTGACATTCCAGCAGAAGTTAAAAAACAAACCTATCGGGGTAATACTCTCTCTGCTTCGACGGTAGTAACAGAAAAGGCAGCCTGGGAGAATATTTACATGGTGGAGGTGGTGCGTAGCTGTCCTGAAATGTGTCGCTTTTGTCTGGCTAGCTATCTGACTTTACCTTTTCGGACTGCACCTTTGGCAACTTCTTTAATTCCTGCTATTGAAAAGGGATTAAAGGTTACAAATCGTTTGGGTTTACTGGGTGCATCTGTTACTCAACATCCTGAATTTGAGGCGATTTTAGATTATTTATCCCAACCAATATATCAAGATGTACGTTTGAGTATTGCTTCTGTGCGTACCAACACAGTTACCGAAAAGCTAGCTTCTACCCTAGCCAATCGCGATACTCGTTCGATTACCATCGCTGTAGAGAGTGGTTCGGAGAAAGTAAGACAGATCGTTAACAAAAAGCTGACCAACGAGGAGATTATCCAGGCGGCAATAAACGCTAAAGCTGGAGGATTAAAAGCCCTCAAACTTTACGGTATGGTTGGCATCCCAGGAGAAGAGATGGCAGATGTACAAGAGACTGTAACCATGATGTCGGCAATTAAACAGGCTGTTCCTGGTTTACGCTTAACTCTAGGTTGCAGTACTTTTGTGCCAAAATCTCACACTCCTTTTCAATGGTTTGGAGTCAATTCTGATGCTAAAAAACGCTTAAAATATCTCGAAAAGAATTTACGTCAGCAAGGTATTGATTTTCGCCCTGAAAGCTATAACTGGTCAGTGATTCAAGCTCTAATTTCTCGTGCGATCGCCGTTTAGGAAAATTACTTCAGCTAACCAGAGAATTTGGTGACTCCGCAGGCAGCTATAAGCGAGCTTTTAAGCAGCTAAAAGGACAAATACCACCCTTAGATTACTACGTTCACGATCGCTGGTCAGCAGCAGAAACTATCTTACCTTGGCAGCATCTGACAGGGGCATTACCTCAAAAAACTTTGGTCAAACATCTTGATGAAGCCATGGCAATTAAAGATGCACAATGATCGATTAACTCTTTCTTTAATGGGAAATAAAGCCTGTTAATAGCAAGGGTAATAAAATTAGGGCAGAGACAATTAAAACTATTGTTCCCGCGTCGATGTTAAGCGTATTCTTTGGTGGTTTTTTCATCACTATTAAGAAGTAACATAAGGTCAAGTTTACTATCCTTGGCGATAAATATGACAGTTGAAGAATATCTAAGACAAAATCAGGAATCTATTACAGAACAGTGCTTCGCTATTGCGGATAATGGTTCAAAGGCGATTATTACCATTAAGGAAGATAGCGGAAATTACGTTCATCGAGTAAGTACGGTTGAAAAATTTACTGACACGCTGCCTGACAACAAATTCTTTAAAAAAATGCGAGATGGTATTACCAACGCTGTACTAAACAAGGTAATTCCTGTAGTCATTTTTGAAGGGCAAAAAGCACGAATAATCAGCTTCCCAGATTGATAGCAATGTCTAGTAGATTTAGTTTATTGAAGGATCGAGGTGTAATTCTATGATTTTCATCACTTAAGCTCATAGCTTAAAGCTGATAGCTACATGCGAAGCGGTATCCTTTGGATATAGCCTTATGGCACACTTCAAATTAACTCAGAAAAATACTGGGAATTCTTTTATACCAAGCACCTAATGGACCAGTTGTAGCAGCTAGTTCCCCAACTTCTCCCCAAGCACCAGCATAATCTCGCCAACCTTGTTGAGATAAAATTTCGACATTTTGTGATGTATCCCAAATATAACCACCCTTTTCGGCTCTATCAGTACCAAATTTACCAAATGAACCTTCATGAGGATACAAAGCATGAGTTCCCAAGGCAGCATATATCTGCAACTGTTTTCCGTCCGTCTCTAGTTGATCTAGCTTGTAACAAGTTCTTTTTCCATGAGCAGCAAGAATAGCACCGACCAATTCACCATCTTTAGTTACTGCTGTATAATCTTCCCAATCACCTTGATGGCTGAGATTAATTCCCACCAAAGAAGGGTTATAGCCATAGAAAAACCAATATTGATGGAAAACATAATCATTATCTGCATCTAACTCAAATAAATAACAGGGAATTTTGCCAGTAGGGTTGAAATCTCCTTCAGGTTTACCGTCAGGTTGAAGAAAGACATTTCCGTTTTCACCTCGGTTTTTATCTTTTGGTCGTCGATTTGTCTTGTCTGCATTAAGACCAAACTTTTTGAGAATTGGGAGAGGTATATCATAGTATTCTGGAGTTTTTATATCCGTCTTCACCCAATCATTTAAGACCTTATTATATCCATAATCCTTTCCTAGTTCTACATGGTAGCGAAAACGAGAAATCGAAATGAAGTCTAAAGGATTCATAGGAAAATATTTTTCTTGAGGATGGAGCAATATTTTGGGAGCAAACATTAATAATTATCCTTAATCTATTTTTCAGAGCAATTATGTCTAAAGTAGAGCAATAACGACAATACAGAGCCATTGTTTTAATAAATGATCAAAAAAACCCAAAATCCATCTTATTTTGCTAAATGGAACCCTATTTATCGATTCAAACAAGTACCAGAAGTCATAATTCACAATACTTATTCAAGTTCATCAGGTTTAAATCGAGATTCAATTAAAATTTTAAGTTGGAATATCGCTAAAAACAATTATGACCCAAGCTGGAGTAAAGATTTTTTGGCAATTGTCGAGCAATATCAACCAGATAAAATCTTTTTGCAGGAAGTATGTTTGAGTGCTGATGTCAGAGAAATTGCCGAATTAGCCCAGATGGGTTGGGCTTTTGTGCCAAACTTTATTGATACCTCTAACCAAACCTATTCGGGAATTTTAATCGCTAGTCAAGGCGATCGCATTTCTCATCAAGCTATAATCACCAAGCATTACGAACCAGTTGTTAATACCCCGAAAGTTTCTTTATTGATCGAGTATTCTTTAGGCAATAGTTCTGAAAGCTTACTAGCCGTTAATGCTCATCTAATTAATTTTGTCAATCTAAGTAAATTTAAAGCTCAACTACAGGAAATTGAGTCAATACTCAATGAGCATCAAGGGGCAATCATCTTTGCAGGAGACTTTAATACTTGGAATAAATCTCGGTGGCTGATGTTATCTCAAATGGCAGCTAGGCTGAATTTAATCCCTGTATCTTTTACTCCCCAAGACACTAAGAAAATTAAAAGCTTTTGTTGTCTCCACCGCTAGATTATATTTTTTATCGCGGACTAGATCGAAAGTCTGGTACTGCCAGAGTCATAGATAACATCTCTTCCTCAGATCATAATCCGCTGTTTATAGAATTGTGTCAAAAAGATAATTAAGATGCCAATTACAATTAACTTTTTCTCCATCTACGGCATAGTGTCATTAGTAGTTCACATTATAGGGATTGCTAATGCTGCTCATGCGGTCATGAATGTCCGCTCTTCTAGAGGCGCGATCGCTTGGGCAATTTCTTTAGTTACCTTTCCCTGGCTAGCTATTCCCTTATATTGGATTTTTGGGAAGACTAGATTTCAAGGCTATAGCGAGGCTATGCGTAGAGTTTACCTTCAACATCAGGAATCAATCCATCATGCCTACGATGAAATATTAGAATTTAAAGCTGAATTACCTGATCAGTTGGCTGCTGTAGAGAAGCTAGTTACTAACATTGACGACCTGGCTTTTACAAATAATAATGCAATTAAATTGTTGATTGATGGCAAGCAAACTTTCTCTCAAATGCTGAAGGCGATCGCCAAAGCCGAAGATTATATTCTGCTGCAATCTTATATTATTCACGATGATCAAATTGGCAATAAGTTCAAAGATGCTTTAATTACTAAGGCTCAAGCAGGTGTAAGAATTTATCTAATTTATGATGCTATAGGCTCTCACAAACTAAACCGCACCTATCTAGACTCTCTGCGCCAAAATGGGATAGCAGTTAGTAGTTTCCGTAGCAGCAAAGGCAAAGGCAATCGCTTTCAACTAAACTTTCGCAATCATCGTAAGATTCTCGTAGTTGATGGACATACAGGCTTTGTGGGTGGCTTAAACATTGGTGATGAGTACTTAGGCAAAGATCCTCATTTTGGCAGTTGGCGAGATACTCACCTGAAAATTGAAGGTACGACCGTTAAGTCTTTGCAAAGAACATTTTTGAGAGATTGGTATTGGGCAACCAAAGAATATCTTGAAGTGTCTTGGTCAGTATCAAAAAACCACCGCGATAATCAAACTGCATTTGTACTAGCAACTGGACCTGCCGATCGCTTGGACGTTTGCACTCTATTTTTCCTCGATTTAATCAATTTAGCCCAAGAGAGGTTGTGGATCGCCAGTCCTTATTTTGTCCCCGATGATTCAACACTCAATGCTTTAAAGCTAGCTGCTTTAAAGGGTGTCGATGTGCGAATTATTTTACCCGATAAACCCGACCATTTACTCGTTTATCTCTGTTCTTTTTCCTACTATGCCGAATTACAGCAGGTAGGAATTAAACTATATCGTTACCGTTCGGGATTTATGCACCAAAAGATTATTTTATGCGATCGCCAACTGGCAGGTGTCGGGACAACCAATCTTGATAATCGCTCTTTCTTTTTAAACTTTGAAGTTATGATCTTTGCAGTTAAATGCGATCGCCAACGAAGTATAACTTCCCCCGATTTAGTTGAAAGCGTCGAGAAAATGCTCCTAAATGACCTGAACGCTTCGCGTCTAGTTAACCTAGAAAAATATCAGCACAAACCTTTTTGGTTTAGGCTCTCGGCTGAGGTATCTCGTTTATCAGCACCAATACTTTAATCGGACTGACGCACCCAGTTTTCGCTTTAGACTGAGAAATTTCTTGAGTTATTCAGCTTTGTTTTCTCTCGAAATAGATCAAGTGAGTTAGGGTGATTGGGCAAAACTCACGCTTGGCGATCGCAAATAAATAGTGTTCCTGAAGCGACACAGAGAGGAATTGTGACTAAATTGACAAAAGGAATACTAATTAATGCTAAACATACTAAGCCAAAACTACCGCTAGCAGGTAGATTTTTAAACACTATTTTAAGCTTTTGACGAAATTTCAATCGTCTTCTTTCTAGGCAAGAATCGATAAAATCTAAACAAACAATTGTTGTTGTTAGAATTAGTGAACCAATACTGGAAATAATTGTACCTACTCCTGGAAAGAAATTAATTAATAGTAGAGGAATCCCAATCAAAGCAATTAAAACTAGCTTTTTCAACTCATATAAAACTGCTCTACCTAAATCGCTAACTATATTTAATTCAATTAGTTCTACTTTTCCTGTACGATATTTTTCTAATTGCTCTGACAGTTGACCATACCAAGGTGCGCCTAACAGTACGCCAAATTGAGTCAATAAAAAGCCTGTGGCAATGAAAAGAACGATCACCAAAACAAAGCGTAAAATCACGATTAAACCTGGAGCTGTATAGCCTAAAAAACTTAGCCATTGAGGTAAACTAGTAATCAATTGATTTAACCAGGTAGTTACTTCTCCTTGGATGTTATCGACAATTTGCCAACCAAAGTAGAGCAAGCCGCTATAAAGGGCGATCGCAACTATGATGTTAACTAAAATAGGAATAACAATATATTTAATTAAGCTAGGATTTTGGATAAAAGTAATTAGAGCGCGAAAAGGATAAGTTGCCCCATTAAGCGTCCCAAATCCGCCGAGAATTTTTGCTATATTTTTTAACATTTAGATTGAGATAATCAATTAAATTATTAATTTTATTAATTCTTGTCTGCTCTAAGCATCTGATTGTTTATTCTTGATAGTCACTTTGAATTTCAATTTCTAGAGTATCCTCATCACAATAAATATATAGAACATTAGGACGACAGCATACTTGGCAATCTTCAGTATAAGACTGTTGCATCCCCGCACTAAGATCGACAAAGGTACTGTTAGGTTCGCCACAAAAAGCGCAGATATATTCGGCAGTTGTTTGCATAATTAATTAAGTAAGTTTAGCAAAAAAATCGAGCTAAAGATTAAATTTTACACTCATGGTTATTTAGCATCAATTATTTGATTAAACCAAGCTTCAAAGCGATCGCCTAAAGCTGTCAAAGAGTACTCTGTTTCCGCCTGTTGTCGACAGGCAAGGCGATCAATCTGAGCTATTTTATTAATAGCGCTGGCTAGTTCTGACACATTATCTGGTTCAACTAAAAAACCTGTCTGGCCATCTCGCACGATCTCCGAAGGCCACCGCGACGATAGGCAATGATTGGTACACCACAAGCTAAAGCTTCAATCGCCACATTGCCAAAAGCTTCAACCCAACGGGGAGTCATCAGTAAGGCGCGACATTTGCCTAATTCCTGCTGTAATTGGTTGGTGTCTAAAAAGCCTAGATATTCTATTGGTGCTTTGGGAAAATCATTACAGATCTTTTCCCAATAATCTCGATCCTCAATTCTACCCATAATCTTTAAAGGTGTACCTGTCAAACTAACTGCCTTGACTGCATCTTCTAAAGCTTTTTCGGGGGCAATACGTCCTAACCAGGTAAGGCTTGCACTGGGATAATGATTAAATTGATAAAGAGATAGATCAATGGCACTACCAAGAATTTCGCACTGATGGGCAAAAGGAAAAGTATCAGCCTGAGATTGAGTATAAACGCCAAAAGTACCAGGATACTGCTCGATGATTTGCTGCATAATGCGATCGCTAGCATCAGTCATTGAACCCATACTAATAAAGTGGGCAATAGGAGTAGTAAAAAAAGGCGTGAGATAAAAAGGCAGCCAGTCAAAGGCAAAATTAACGATCAGATCGTATTGAGTCTGTACTTGTCTGGCATATTCCCACATATTTGCCAAGACTGAATTGTCGGGGATACAGATGGGAACATCTCTGTTTTGAGTCTGAACAGGAACTTGCAGATTACCCTGGATGGTAGTTACTAAAATGTTAGTTAACCAAGATGCTTGAGGAGCAACGACTTCTAGCTGATGACCACGATTAGTCAATTCTTGCGCCAAATTTTTGACCGTTAATTCAACTCCGCCTCCTTGTCCTGAGCCTAAAGAGCCAACTGAAGTAGATACAAAAAGAATTTTTAAACTCATTTTTCAGTATCCAACTCGGCTAATAAATAAGCAGCTAAATCAAGATTCTCTTCGCTTTCTCCAACAATTAAATTATCGACTTCAGTCTGAAAATTATCATAAAACGTAGGTAGAGGGTTGGCATTAAGCTGTCGCAAGATCTCAATGGCGCTCTGACTTACTTCATAATCTTGATCTGACTGCATTTGCGCTATTTTTGTAATTATTGGCGAAACAAACTGATATAAATTTCTCAAGTCCCGCAGCGCCTTTAATCTAACTTCAGGATTTTCATCGTGGAGAGCAACAAATAGCTGATTATTAATTGACTGATAACTGTGCTGATTAATTTGCATGACTGCTTCAAGAATTAGATTTTTAGCCAATACTCCCATTTGAGGCATGACTTTTAGTAACGGTTCAATACTGTAATAATTTTCCACCTTGGCTAAGTGCCAAATTGCTTGACGTTTAAGCTCAGTTTGGACTGATATTGGCTCGTGACAGTTATCTATCGCCCGTAAAGTATTGATAAATTGCTGAAGCTTGTCAAGATTAGCATTAGCAAGCGAATTTGCTTGATTGACTTTATTCTTGACTGGTGATTTTTCTACTGCCAAGGAGTTGTCAAGAGCTATATTTAGAGAAGGTTTGGTTATAGCTACATCTTGCAGGTCATTTTTGCGAGGCTCAGACTCAGTTGCTGTTTTGTAGGATACAGTAACTTCACTCCCGTTGTGAGCCTTGTTGGCAGGAGGTAAGTTTGTGACAGCCTCATGTTTTTGCTTGGGCTTACTAAATAAAATCCAGATTAAAAATAGAGCAATTGCCAAGATTAAAGTCATTCCCCCCAAAGCCCAAAAGCGATCGACTTGTGATAGTGGGTTTGAATTTAGCGATCGCTCAAGACTATTAGCTTTTTTAGCTTTGGTTTTAACCTGAGATCGGCAATCTTGGCAGATTTAAGCTCATAACTATTTTTTTAAGGTCAATAACTGCT
>JAAUOU010000095.1 GCA_012034765.1 Pleurocapsaceae cyanobacterium CSU_1_1
CCACGCAGATCTTGAAGGCAGATTAGTTTTTTTGGGACTACAAGGCATAGCTTAACATTAGACTGGTTGCGAAATAGCTGATGATAGAGATTGGAAAAATGATGACAATTACAGCCAGAATCAGCAGCTTTTGTCGGCTGTTAGACAAATATGTCGTCAGAGTGAGATAATTCCTAGCAGACTGTTTATTAAGGAAGTCTGAAGAAAAAAAAGGATTTTCTAATATCAGCAATATTGAGCGTTAGAAAAACACATTTTTATCAATGACTAAAACAGCATGGGTTTTCCCAGGACAAGGTTCTCAAGTAATCGGAATGGGAGTGGATCTACAGGACATTCCTATTGCCAAGGCAAAATTTGAACTGGCAGAAAAAATATTAGGTTGGTCTGTTTTGGATATTTGTCAAGGAGACGAGACAACTTTAGCCTGCACTCTGTATACTCAGCCTTGTTTATATGTTGTTGAATCTATTTTGATCGAGCTTTTGCAAGGAAAAGTTGATTTACCTCAGTTAGTTGCAGGTCACAGCTTAGGTGAATACGTAGCTCTATATGCAGCAGGAGTCTTTGATTTTGAATCAGGATTAAGACTAGTTAAGAAAAGAGCCGAATTAATGAATAGTGCCGATGGCGGTAAAATGGCAGCATTAATGAAATTCGATCGCGATCAACTAACTACAGTTTTAAATAATACTCCTGATGTAGTTTTAGCTAATGATAACAGCGAAGCTCAGGTAGTTATCTCTGGTACTCCTGAAGGGGTAGAAAATGTGTTGAGTCAGGTTAAAGCTAAAAAAGCGATCGCCCTAAACGTATCGGGTGCTTTCCATTCTCCTTTGATGCAGGGTGCAGCAGCAGAATTTTTGACGGTATTAGAATCAGTGGAATTTAAGGAAGCAAAAATCCCCGTACTGTCTAATGTCGACCCTCAGCCGACAACTGATAGCCAAGTATTAAAAAGCAAATTAACTCAACAAATGACTAATTCTGTGCGTTGGCGTGAAACAATGCTCCAATTAGCTCAAGCAGGAGTAAGTGAAATTATCGAAATAGGGCCAGGAAAAGTCTTGTGTGGTTTAATTAAAAGAACCTGTAAAGACATTGCCTTAGAAGCGATCGGCACGGTAGAACAGCTAGATGCCAAAGCACCTGCTTTAGTTTCCTAGACCAATTAAATAAAGGAATAGCGATCGCCCTACCAAGAGGATTATCTTTCCAGACAGTATAAGTATTTAGATTAAGTGTTTTAGAGCCGAAAAACATCAACGAATATTGGATCTATCTTCAATAGCTATTAGTCATTGAAAAATATAAATACTTAATTTACTGTTAAGGGTTACGCTCGATCGCGTCTGCTACACGACAGACATCATGCATCTCCTTTAGATCATGAACACGTAAAACATCCGCACCTCTAGCGATCGCGCCATAACAAGCAGCAGCAGTCCCCCAGATTCTCGCTTTCGGGTCATCCTGGTGCAGAATCGGACGCATAAAACTTTTACGTGATACCCCCACCAAAACAGGTAAAGACAAAGCTGTTAATTCGTTTAACCGTTGGAGTAATTCTAGACTTTGTTCGGCTTTCTTAGCAAAGCCAATCCCAGGATCGATCATAATTTTAGATCGATCGATACCCAAGGCGATCGCGCGATCCACTTGTGCGGTCAAAAATTCAATTACTTCTGACACCACATCTTGATAGTTAGTCAAAGACTGCATCGTTTGGGGATTGCCCCGCATATGCATCAAAATAATAGGAACATCTAATTGCCCTACGATAGTTAACATCTGCTTGTCAAAAGTCCCGCCAGAAATATCGTTAACAATATCTGCTCCTGCGGCGATCGCTTGCTGTGCCACAATAGCTTTGGTGGTATCGATCGAGATTGGAATGTTACTTTCTTGGCGTAGCTGCTCAATTACGGGAATAACCCGCTGTAACTCTTGTTCTACGGATACTGGTTCGGCATGAGGACGAGTCGATTCTCCCCCCAGATCGACAATATCTGCACCATGGGCAATCATTGCTCTGGCTTGAATTAGGGCAGTTTCAACGCTGTCAAATTCACCACCATCGCTAAAGCTATCGGGGGTGACGTTTAAAATACCCATCAAATAAGTTCTTTCTCCCCAGTTAAAAGTGCGATCGCGAATTTTCCAAGTCATAGTTAATCTCGTTCAAGACCATCAAGATTAAACCCCGCTGCCCAAGACAAACAGACTAACTAGAGTACCACTGTTCCAAAGACAATGGAGCAACATGGGAGCAAGAAGATTGCGCGATCGCGTATAGACAAAACCCAAAACCATACCCAAAGTTGCTAGGGGTAACACCTCGGATAAACTTAGGTGAGCGATGGCAAAGATGAAACCGCTAATCACAATTGCACCAGTGAGGGAAGTATATTTGGTTAAAGAGGGGAGCAAAAAACCTCTAAACATAATTTCTTCAAAAATAGGTGCAGCGATCGAAGCCGTACTAAAAAAGATTACTAGCGCTACTTGATCCTGAGCCTGTAAAGCCAGAAACAGTAGAGGATTACTGCCTCCTTGTCCATGCCACAACTGCTGATTAATCGCCGACACTAATAAGACTAAAGGTATGGCTACCAAATAACCACCAAATCCCCAGATAAACCAGTTGGTCTTGAATTTAAATTTAAACCAACCTTCGGGCAGAGGAAAATATGATTTAATCGATAAATATAAAACCGAAATTCCCCCTACAGCCATCAAGATATAAGTTCCCAGAACATATAAAGCCTTAATTCTCAAAGACGAGTTGCTAGGATTAATACCAGCAAGGCTAATCACAATTGGCAATACAAATTGACCAACAAAGAAAAAGCCGACAATCAAAACTTGCCAGGTAATTTCCCAATTCCAAGGAGTTTTCCAGTCAATTTGACTGTTAGTTGCAATAATTGCCTGTTCGGGCTTAACAAAACGCTGAATAATCAAAGAAACTAGTAAAATTACGCCAGCGATCCCACCAAGCACGGGAATACCGCTAATTAGGGCAAGTTTAAAGATCGAGTTAGTAGCAACCTTTGACTCTTGTGCCTGTAGCAAGGCTAAATCTTCTTTGAGGTGATTAACTTCGTCGTATTTAGCCAAAGCCTGATAGCGAAACCAACCGTCTAGATTGCGGTTAATTGTGGCTACTGCACCTGCATCTACTTGAGCTTGATTTTGCCATAGCTGTTTAAGTACTGATGCCGTTTGGGCATAAGGATTTTTAGCATCGAGACGAGCAATTACCTGTGACCAAAGAGCGATCGCCTCTGCTGATTTATCCTGCACCCCCAACAAAATTCCCTGTTTTAAAGCTAGTTCATGCAAAAATTGATTTAATTCGACGATTTCCTGTTGTAGCTGCGTTTTGAGCGTCGAATTATTCGCTGTAGCATTAGCTACCTCGATCGCCTCTGATTCAGCTTGACTAAGCTGCTGTAGCCGAGATTGAAAATTATCCCGATTACTAATAGATTCTTGACGAATTTGCTGATACTTGCTGCTGGCTGCGGTATAAGGATCTTGTCCCACTAAAGAGCTAACCGCACTATTAAGCTCGAAATCATCCATCGGGCTTGATTTAAACTCAGCCACCTGGAGGACTAAATTAGTTTGATATAGCTCTAAACGACTTTGAATTTGGGGTTGAGAAAAACTATTTTTTAAAGAAGATCCAATTTGAACGATCGCCAAGATAGTTAGTAAAGCTAAAATTGCTCGTTTAATCGTCATTTATTTTCCTAGACAAGTCTATATTTAAAAATACGTCGTTTCTTTTAAGATGACATAAATTCTAATTATCGAACTGCATTAGAATCATATTGCTTTTTACATTTGCTCTTCAGATTTGAAAAGGCAACTATAAGCTTAAAGCCTCTAAACTTTTCTGTTCATCTGCCGTTAAATTCGTAGGCTGCCCCAAGATTTCTTTATACATTTCGATGTATTCTAAAGCTGATTTGACCCAGCTAAAGTCTTGCAGCATAGCTCTTTGCTGGAGTTCTTGCCATTTATCTTTATAGCTAAAACCTTCTGAGGCACGTACCATACAGGTGAATAGATCTAGCGGTTCATAGCGATCAAAACAGTAGCCAGTACCTTTTTTATTCATCGGTTCATGGTGGCTTACCGTATCAACTAAACCGCCAGTACGCCGAACTATAGGAATACAGCCATAGCGCATTGCCAACATTTGACTAATGCCACAGGGTTCAAACTTAGAGGGCATCAAAAAGACATCACAACCGCTATAGATTCTACGAGCTAGATTATCGCTATAGAGTAGCTGTACCGACATTCTACCAGGGAAACGGGCTGCTAGCTGCCAAAGCTGAGTTTCTAATTCGCGATCGCCTGTTCCCAAAACTACCAGTTGAGAATTACTATATGCCATAAAGCGATCGATGATCTGCAACAGCAAGCCGATCCCTTTTTGATCCACCAACCGCGAGACAACGCTCATTAAAAAGACATCTGGATCTAGATTTAAACCTAATTCTTTTTGTAACGCAGCTTTATTTACGGCTCTTTTAGCCAGAGAATTATGGGTAAAATTCTCAGTTAAAGCTTTGTCGGTGGCAGGATTATAACTATCAACATCAATGCCGTTAAGAATTCCCTTAATTTTACCGCTAATAAAGGATAGTAGACCTTCTAACTTTTCACCATATTCTACAGTTTTAATCTGTTTAGCATAGGTTGGAGAAACAGTAGTTACCCGATTAGCAAACTGCACCGCAGCAGCCATCACATTATGTCCCTGCATATACCAAGGACACCAGGTAATTTGCTCTAAATACCAACGCCAAGGTCCTTGATAAGCTAAATTATGAATGGTAAAAACTGTAGCAATATCAGGTGCTTGATTCATCCACACTGGCAACATTCCCGTATGCCAATCATGACAGTGAACTATTTCGGGTTTCCAATAGTTCCAGCAAAACTCAGCAGCACCATTGCTAAAAAACGTAAATCGCCAGGGTTCATCTTCCCCTGCGTAAATGCGATCGGGATCGAAAACAGGATGACCAAATAAATATAGGGGGACATCACTGTCTGGCAGCAGGGTTTCATAAACCGCAAAGGGATTAAACATCGCAGCACCCTTCCAGATCGGCTCGATGGGAATATCAAGCTTCTTTGATAAACCACCGTAGTAAGGCATAAAAATACGGACATCATGACCTAGCTTTCTCAGGATTTTGGGTAATGCACCGACGACATCCCCTAATCCACCTACTTTGGCGATTGGCGCTACTTCTGCTGATACAAATAAAATCCGCATTGATTACTTATGGGTGCTTATCTTGCCTATGGCTTCCTGTGTGATTATATAGGTCGGAGGGGACAGGGAAGATGAGGATTTGAATAAAAAATGCTTAATCGCAACAATCTTTAGTATTAATGTGATGTTTTATTCAACTGTTAATCCATACCAATGATTTCATCGAGGCTATAAGGACAAGTTTCGGGAAAGCGATCGCTATTTAATCCTGTCTTGTCAATTGCAGCTTTTCTAGCCTTTATATATATTTTAGGCAGTTCATCATCAAGAAAGTTTTTAAAATTCGTTGTCATTTTGTCACTAAGTTGAAACTGAAAATTATCTATTTCAGCTTTCCATTAGACTTCTTGCAGAAGTCAGGGTAAAGGGTAAAGGCTAAAGGGTAAAGGGGAAAAGGAATAATATTCTACTCTTACGTTATTAAAATTGATTTAAATTTTATTTATGCAAGAGGTCTATTGTAAAGCGCGATCGCAACTCCTTTTTTTTGGTCTGACTTAAAATTTTTCTTTTTGTCATGCCGATTCTAGTTTGGCTACTCTATGAATCTTGAATTGTTCAAAGACAGTTGTAAAACCTTTTCCCTCTGGTGAAGCACACATAATTCCTACATCTACCGTCGCAGCTAAAGTTAAGTAAGCCATTCTCAGCATCGTGTATTGTTGACCATCTAGAGAGTAATGTATTTCTATGGCTGAATCTCGACGAGTTACCCTAAGCCAAATTGAAGCAGGATTATTTGGCATTGGGATAATCGACCAATCAGAATAGTCACGGGTTACTACTGCGCTAATCTGCTGTATTCCTTCAACTAATTCAATGCCACATTTGAGCCAATTATTTTCATCCAGACGTACCATTAATCCTGCTTGATCGTAGAGATCTTGATACTTTGCGCTCACTTTGACTTCTGCGATAAAATTTCCTGTGAACTCTCGAAAATAAAAGTGTCCAGTGTCCCTAATAAATCCATAGTGAGTTTTACGCCAAAAATCTGTGTTTTGATCTGAGGTTGCTTCAATTATTGTGTCTTGAATTTTCCAGTTAGAGGGTTCGTTGAGCTATTGCATAATTTAATCGACGCTAAAGAGCTTTACGCATAACTATGCCAGAGAAAACTGAAAGAGAGAAAATGCTAAGTAACGAGTTGTATTTAGCAACAGATGAAGAATTGACTCGGATGCAGTTAATAGCCAGCCAATTACTTCATCGCTTTAACTTTTCTCCTCCCGATCCCATACAACACCAGCAGATAATTTCTCAGCTATTTGGCAAAATCGGGACTAACTTGGCGATTAGACCACCATTTTACTGTGACTATGGTTGCCATATTTTTGCTGGGGACAACTTATTAATTAATTTTGACTGTACGATTCTTGATTGCAACGAAGTGCATTTGGGCAATAACGTTTTACTTGCACCCAAAGTTCAAATCTACACTGCCTATCATCCTACTGATCCTAATTTAAGACTATCTGGTAAAGAGCTAGCAGCGCCAGTTACGATTGGTGACAATGTTTGGCTTGGTGGTGGCGTAATTGTCTGTCCTGGGGTTTCTATTGGCTCAAATACAACTATTGGTGCAGGTAGTGTCGTCACTAAAAACATACCCAGCAATGTCGTTGCAGTTGGCAATCCTTGTCGAGTTATTAAGAGTGTTTAGTTTACAAATAGCAATCATGGTGCGCCAGTGAACTATTACCACTATCGTAAGATAGGCAAGAAGAATCACTGAACACACTCTATCAAGTTAATTAATAGTCAATTGTTAATTATTTAACCTATTAGATCATCAAGCTTGTTTTGAGGGATAGTAAGTATAAAAGTATGACAAGGGTATAACATCAAAAGTTTTTACCTACTACTTACTACCTACTACTTTTTACCTCAACTCCTCAACTCAAAATTGATAGACTACTACAAACTATCTTTAAGATGATCCGCTACTCGTAAAGCATTTGCCACAATGGTCAAGGTAGGATTTACTGCACCCATAGAAGGGAAGAAGCTGCCATCAACCACATAGAGGTTATCAAGATCGTGAGTACGGCAATTGAGGTCAAGAACAGTAGTTTTAGGGTCTGAACCAAATTTGCAAGTACCGACCTGATGCCAAACAGCCGATAGAGGTACGGTGTTGACCATAAAGAGGAAGAAATCTACTTTACGCAGATAACTTTGCCACATATCAACAAAATCTTCATGAGCTTTCAGATTATTGCGGGTGAAGTCTACTTTAATTTTGCCTTCTTCCGTAATCGTCACGCGGTTATTAGGATCGGGTAAATCTTCGCTAGTTAGCCACCAGTCTACAGCGTGATCCGCCATATATTCTAAGGTAGGCTGAGGTATAGAACCAGGGGCAAAAAGCGCCAGGCGATTCCATTTGGACTTACCCGTCATCTGAATTTGTCCGAGAGGATAGTCATGGTCGGGACTGCCAAAATAGAAGTCGTTAAAGCCGAGGGTTTTTTGAAATTTAACTGGATTGGGTTTTTCGGCGATCGCTACTATGGAAGAATGGTTATGTAACATCAGGTTGCGACCCAGCATTCCTGAAGAATTGCCCAAGCCATCAGGGTGTTGTTCGTTCTTCGACCTTAATAGTAAAGCTGCGGAATTAATCGAACCACAAGAAATAATAAAAGTATCGGCGGTATATTGTTCTTGATTGCCGTCTACCTCCACCTCAACCATGGTGACTTTTTGACCACTATCATCAGTGATTAGCTTAGTAACCAAAGTATTAATCTTAATTTCTACATTGTCATATGCCGTAGCAGGATCGACACAGGCAATTTGCGCATCTAATTTAGCATCAATTTTACAGGGATAGGGATCGCAAGTGCCACAGCGAATACAGGGACTATTATCAGGATCATCGACGTTGCGATTGACTGCTAAGGTTAAATGATGAGGGTGTAAACCCAACTTACCTAATGCATCTGCTACTTCCTGCATCCGTGGTTCGTGAGGCAGCGCAGGATAAGGATATTCCGCCGACATTGGTGGTTCGGTAATATCTTCCCCTTTTGTCCGTGAACCTTAAAAATGCTTTCAGCGCGAGTGTAATAAGACTCCATGTCCTGATAAGTCAATTCCCAAGCGGGAGATAGTCCTGCAAGATGCTTCACTTCACCAAAGTCTTGCTCCCGCATTCTTTGTAAGGCTGCACCATAGACTTTGGTATTTCCCCCTACGTTATAGAAAGCCTGGGGTCTAAAACTATTGTTTTCATGGTCTAGCCATTGCTCTTCAACCTGATATTTTCTACCCTGAAAAATTGCCTCGGGATTCCAATTATCATCTTCTTTGGGGAGATATCCACCGCGTTCGATAATTAAAATACGTTTACCTGTAGGGGCGAGGGAATAGGCGACAGTTCCGCCACCTGCGCCTGCACCGATGATTATTATGTCGTAGTGATTCATTACTAATTGCCAATTACTGATTATTAAGTATTATTACTTTTTTGATCAAATCATGTCGAGCCAATTAATTTCTGTATCTTTGATTGCTGCTGCTTGGGGCATTTGTTGAAGGCGCATCAATTCTGAAATTGCTGCCAAATCGCGATCGCGATTCATTCCTGCTACTGCCATAATTTGCTCATTTTTAAGGTAGTACGCCAGAAATGCTGATTCTAAATCTCCTTCAATTTTAATCTCATCCCACTCCTCTACATGACCGACATAGCGAAGCTTGAGATCGTATTGACCTGACCAAAAGAATGGTACGATTTGCTCTACTTCTTGGCGTTGATTATGCTTGAGCATATTGGCTGCTGCAATTCTGCCCTGCTGTGCTGCCAAACGCCAGTGTTCAATGCGCGTTGATTTATTCATAGGTGCGTAGGGAAATCGAGCAATATCACCCGCAGCATAAATATCGTTAATTTCAGTTTGCAGATAATTGTTAACAGGAATACTGTGATCTTGTTCGTTTAGTTCGATCCCTTTGAGATAACTAGTATTTGGTTTAACACCAACTCCTAAAATAACCAGATCCGCAGCTAACTCTGTTCCATCATCTAAAACTACTTTATCAACCTGTTTATTGCCAATAAATTCGACAGCTTTAGTCTCAAACTTAAACTTAACTCCCTGTGATTCATGAACCTGTTGAAACATTTTTCCGAGCCGTTCACCTAAAATTTTCTCGAAAGGAACTTTGCTTGGAGAAACTACAGTGACATCTAATCCTTGCTGATTCAAGCTGGCTGCTGCTTCCATCCCAATAAAGCTAGAACCAATTACCACCGCTTTTTGAGCATTTTTTACCGTACTTAAAATCGCATCAGCATCTTCAGGCTGACGGATAGTAAAAATATGAGCCAAATCAGAGCCAGGAACGTCTAGTTTTCTCGCCAAACCGCCAGTTGCCAACAGTAGTGAATCAAATTCAAGTTCAAAATGATCGGCAAAGATAATTTTTTTATTTAAAGCATCAACTTCAGTTACAGCTTGACCAAAACGTAATTCAATGTTGTGGTCATCATAAAATTTGCAGTCTCGCACAGGTAAACTATCTGCCTTAGCATTACCTTGAAGATAGTTTTTGCTTAACTTGGTACGGTCGTAAGGTAACTTTAATTCAGCACTGATTAAAACGATCTTGCCCTGAAAACCCTGTTGACGCAACATTTCCACTGCTGCCATCCCTGCTGCTCCTGCACCTAAAACGACAAAGGTACGAGAATCTATACTCGGTTCATGTCTTGCCATCGACAGAGTACGCTGCTGGGGTATTTCTTCAGGTAGATTAACTAACACCTGTTCCTCTTCAATTCTGACCGCAAAATGAGTTAGAGAATCTAAGCCAGGAGGTTCTTCCTGCTGTCCTGCGATCGCATTAAAACAGGCATTGTGCCAGGGACAAACTATTCTTTCGCCACACAATATCCCCTTGGCTAAGGGTGCGCCATAGTGGGTGCAGAATGCACTGGTAGCATAGTATTGGTCGTTGATTTTTGATAATAATATTTGTGAGTTTTCTACTTCAATCTGCTGCATTTGCCCGTTTTGCAGATCGTTTATTCTGGCTACAGCTATCTCTTTCATTAGTTGTTAAACGTATAAATATCAAAAATTGATTAATCACAATTAGACAATTAAATGTGCTGATCGATCATAGTGAAATAATCAATATTTTATTAGTTATTTTCGATAAATATCTTTCTTTGGGTATCCGACTAAGGTATTAGATCTGATTTTAATGAATAATATATTCGGCGAGATTGAAATTATCGCTTTGTTTCGACTACTTATTTTAGGAAGAAATTAAACATTACCTTACTCAAGCCGATTTAGTATGATTATGCCGACTCAGCCAAATTTGTTGTTGAGGGAGAGGTAAAGGAATACCCGCTACTTCAAAAGCATTTTTGAGACGACGGCGAAATTCGCGAGATATTTCCCACTGTCTGAGAGGTTCGGTTTTAAACCAGAGACGAATTATAAAACCCCGTTCGGCAAAATCTTCGACACCCAACACCTGGGGTGGTTCGAGGATTTTAGCACGACATTCACAGTCTTGGTACATTTGCGCTGCTACTTCGGTAATTATGGCGATCGCTTCATCGACATTAGCGTAATATGCTACAGGAATTTTTAAGTCCGATCTCGACCAACCGTTAGAATGATTTGCCACTACGCTGATCGAGCTATTGGGAATAGTAATTAAACGTCCTTCGCCATCTCGCAGTTGAGTAATACGCAAATTTAAGTTTTCGACTAAGCCACCGAATTCGCCGATAGTTACTACATCACCAACGGCATATTGATCTTCAAAAATAATTAATAAACCATTAATCATATCTTTAATTAAGTTCTGGGAAGCAAAAGAAAAAGCTAAACCCAAAACCCCCGCACCAGCGATTAACGGGGTGACATTTAAACCAATCATTGAGAGAGATATAAATAAGGCAATTCCCACCCACATAAAGGTAGTAATCCCTCTAAATAGTCGAGAAAAAGTGTTGACCCTCACCTGAAGTCGCTGATTTATATCGTTATTTAAGACATAGTTATGGGTAAAAGCATCATTAGTAATAATGGCATTAATTTTGGCGATCGCTGCATAGCTTAAGCGGATGAGAACATAACAAATCCAGATAATAACTATTAACCGTAGGGGAATTCTAAGGATAGTAATAATCCATAGCTGCATCAGACGAGTTTGAGGAAATAAACCCAAAATGATTAACGTGCCGCCAATCCAAACAGCTAACTGAATTAATTGCAGAAGGCGGTATTGCACTTCTTTCAGATTTATTGTTCTCCTCTGTTCGAGTTGAGATGGCAGATCTGCATCTCGACTGAAAGTAACTTTTGCCTGGGTTAAGCGTTTAATGCTGTGCCACAAGATAAAGTTACTCAATATCATTAACAACAATCCTACTACTGTTAATTTAGCTTGCTGGATCATAAAAGCTGGTTTTCTTTCTAACTTGGCTTGTTCCAAGCCTCTTTTAATGCGATCGCTAATTTGTTCTGCTTGAGTTTCTAAATCAATCCCATCGACATTAATATCTCTAGGTTTGAGAGTTAAAACAGGAATTTTTTTACTTCCAACTGAGGCTTTTAGGCTTTGGCGATTGTGATCTCCCTGATGAACAATATTTATTTGAACAGAATTAGTATTAATATAGGTATCTTTAATATCAGCTAACTGTTCTTCCACATACTTAATTCGTTTATTTAAATTAGATTTTTGATCAGATAATTCAAATAAACAACTACCATCCAAATGCACACAAGCTGACAGGTTAGTATTAGCCAAGTCGCTTTTGATCAGGGTTGATAAATTTAGTTTGTTTATTTTCGGCAATAATGGCATCTGCGCCGAAATAGAAATAGTAAACAGATTAAGTAAAATAACTGTACTAATTAATATTAAGAAAAATTTTCTATAAATTTTACTACTCATAAAACAGCATGTGTTACTCTTTGGCTTCTAACTAATGATATTTGATTGATACGTTCAAATCATTTTGCTCAAATTTAAAATAGCCAGAACTATTATTTTCTAAAATTGCAAAATCAAAAAAAATTCCAACAGAATGCAACAATTTATTATTATCTTTTTAACAATTAGCATTGCTTTGCTATTGTTGGCAGCTGATTGCATTTTAAATTGTAACTCAATAACAAATAGATGCAATTAATTTCAGTATTTTTACTAGATAAAAATACTTTAATCATCTGAAAAGTAAGTTTTTACTTATTTATCGATAAAATTAATAAAAAAGATTGCTTAAACTATTCTTAAAATCTTTAAAATAACAGTAACCATTAGTAATTACAAAAGCAAGCATTTAGTAATAGTATAGTCATTCCAATTAATTTCCTTATGGTAGTTTTGTATTGATGACAAAGTTAAACATTGCTTACTACCTACTACCTACTACTTACTACCTACTACCTACTACCTACTACCTATTTGCGAAGCTTATCCTTTAGGACTACTTTTTTTAAAGATCACCTGGTTCTTATTTAAAATGACTATAATATAGCTTTCAAAGTAAAGTTGTCAGTATCTTCTCAAGACGAATAATCAATATATTTTCGCTTCGCGGTTAGCCGTTAGCTAAATATATTGACTAGCTTGTGTTTAACTCTCAATCTTTTTAGCAGCGCCGAGCATTTGTCCTAAAAAAGGTAACCCAATCAGCGCAGGGATAAAATAGCGAGAGGTACATAGTAAGCCTAAAGCTGCGCCAGTAGCCTCATTAAAGTAATTTTGATAAAAATAAATAATAGCCGCATCCCGCGTCCCAATTCCCGCAAAAGTTAGCGGTAATAATCCTGCTAAGATCGATAGAGGGGACAAAGCTAAACTAACTAAAAAAGGCGCGATCGCTTTCAAAGCCACAATAAAAAGCCAAATTTGCAGCAGATGTAAAAACCAAATAAACAATGACGTACTGGTGATCACTAATAATTGCTGTTTGTCAGACCAAAAATAACGATGCATTTGTGACCAAGCAGCCTGCATTTTTTGCAGTTTCAACTTAAGTTTTTGGGGAGCAAATTTAATGGCGATCGCCATTAAATAATCAGCAAAAGATTGTGAGCTTAACATCAGTAAACCCATAACTAAGCCAAGTCCAACCACAGTGGTCATAATCCAAAATAAACTATCCTTGGCAGGATAGAGTAATAGCCCAAAGACACACCATAATAGAAGTGAGAGCAGATCGCAGGCTTTTTCAAAGATAGAGATGGATAGAGCTAGACTACCGCTAATCTTTGATCTTTCGGACATAAAATATGACTTGGCGATATCCCCCATCTTAGAAGGTAGAACCATATTGAGGACACTTGCACCTAAAATGAGGCGATTGGCTTCTAAAAAACCCAGACTATGATGAGGTACTAATTGCTGTAACCGCCAGGAGGTAACTAAGGTAATCGGCATTACCATAGTCAAACTAACTATTAAAATCAGGCGATCGCAATTTTGGAATACTTTAAGCAAATTGACGAAATCAATCTGGGTATAAATATAAAGCAGGATCGCAACGCTAATTGCAATGGAAACAAATCGTTTAAAATTCACAAGCAGCTTTAAATGATTATCAATAAGGATACTCTCTTTCCTTATTCAAGTTCCAAGGCTTTTGACCCGCCTTCCTTGAGTTGTTTTAAAACATCATTGATCTGATCCCAAACCAACCCGCCAGTAAATAACGTTAACAGCAGAGCAAATCCATAGGCAGGAATAATCCCAAAACCAAGAACTAATAAGCCACCCCCAAGAAAAACCCAAACTCCTAAACAGATCCCCCAAAATGTGACGGCGATCGCTGGATCTTGCAAAGAGTCTATTTTAAAAGAAGTTGATTGTTTACTATCCTGATATGATTTTTTCAGCTTTTGTTCTAACAGATTTTGAAACGCTGTACCAGAGGTGATGGCGATAAATACGCCGATGATGGCAACAAGAAATGGTGGTTGGGGTAAATAATACATCTAAAGTTATTGGCTTTAATCTCAAGAGAAATGCTTTATTACTCTACCTTGAAGCGGTAGCAGAGGGAATAAGTGCTGCTACACTTTCAGCAGAAATTTGGCGAAACGTATTAAAGGCAAAGTCTAATATTTTCTGGGGCTTGATATCATCTTGAATCAGACTCCACAGTCTTTGTACTTCGTCAGTATGAAGGCGATCGCCTTCAGTTAAAGCAATCAGTAACTGTTGACGTAAATATCTTCCTTCTTCTGAAAGCAAATACTGTAAGCCTAAACGAGCTGTAGGCAGGATATCAAAGCTATCGTCAGAGCTAGCAATCTCAATCATGTTTTCCAATCTTTCCCATTGGAATTTACCATCTTTAATCAGCACATCTAATAAGCGCCTTCTCAGTTGAGGTGATTCTCCCATTAGCAATCTTTGGGATACGTAGGGATAGGATACCTCGACAATTCTGAAATCGGGGTTGAGACTTAATGCCAATCCTTCTTGAGTGACCAAAGAGCGAATAATTAGGGCAAACTTGGCAGGAAGACGGAAAGGATATTCATACATTAATGCCGAAAACTCATCGGTAATAGTTTTAAAGTTAAAGTTGCCGACGCTTTCGCCGATGGCATTACCCAAAACAGTTTCTAAAGCTGGAATAATCGGTCGAATATCCGTGTCAGGAGTTAAAAAGCCTAAGCTAACAAAATCTCGCGCTAATCCTTCATAGTCACGATTAATTAACTGCACTACCGCGCTGGCGATCGTCTCTTTCATCGACTCAGATAGCTGATCCATCATGCCAAAGTCAATGTAAGCCATCCGTCCATCCAGGGTGGCAAACAGATTACCAGGGTGAGGGTCAGCATGGAAAAAGCCATATTCTAAAAGCTGACGTAAACCTGAAGTTACGCCAATTCTAACCAAATTATCCGCATCTAATCCTGCTGCCTCCAACTTCTCCAGATCGGTTAGCTTAATGCCGTCAATCCATTCGAGGGTTAGCACAAAGTTATTGCAGTATTGATGATAGATCACAGGCACTTTTACCTCTGGATCGCCAGCAAAATTAGCAGCAAACTGTTCAGCATTTTGCGCCTCATTAAGATAATCAATCTCTTCAAATAGCTTTAAGCCAAATTCATCGACGATTAAACTTAGATCATGTCCTAGATTGAGGGGTAGCCAAGGCCCAAACCAACCCGCTAAAAGCCTCATCAAGTAAAGGTCAAGACTTAATTGAAGGCGGAGATTGGGACGCTGAACTTTGACGGCAACAGCTTCTCCGCTATGCAACACCGCCTGATATACTTGCCCCAAACTGGCAGCAGCTACAGGATTAGGAGAGAATTCGCGATAAACTTCGGCAATAGATCGTTCTAAACTCGATTCGATAATATCGAAGGCAATATGATTAGGGAAAGGTGGTAGCTGATCCTGTAACTTAGTCAACTCATCTAAAAAATCTTTGCGAATCAAGTCAGGTCTGGTAGATAACGCCTGTCCCACTTTAATATATGCAGGCCCTAAAGTCGTAATGATCTTGCGTATTTCTCTAGCTCTTTTTGGCTGATTGATTAATTCTCGATTGGTTATTTTATCCCAATAAAGGTGTAGGGCAAAATTGCCAAAGAGCCAGACAACAGCGATCGCCCGCCAGATCACCTGCCAGGGTCGAAAACGATAATAAGACGCGATTGCTTCTGCATCGTAACGTAGGGATTGACCAGGTTCTAGCTGAGAATAATTCATTGTTGCTTGCTGAACGCCGAAGCGTGCAGATAAATCCGTTTCGCTTTTAACTGTAGGTTTACCAACTTAATCAGGTTGCTTATAGCTACCCACTAATTTTTGGTAGCTAATGATTATATTAGTATACAAAACTACATTTTGCTTAACTTATGTATTAGTAATTTCCCTTAAAAAGCGAATAGGTTCAGCCTACCTTGGGATCGCCACCGTCAGCATTTCTTGAGGAGTAAGATGAGCATGAACAATCTGACCATCTTTGAACCAAATAATTCTCTGGGTTAATTTAGCTACCTCTGGTTCATGAGTGACCATAACTACGGTGATTCCACTTTCATGTAGCTCGCCAAAAATATCTAACACTTCTTTAGTGGTGTGAGAATCTAAAGCTCCTGTCGGCTCATCTGCTAATAATAGCAGGGGTTCATTCACAATTGCTCTGGCGATCGCAACTCGTTGCTGTTGTCCCCCTGATAGTTGATTGGGACGATTATTAATTCTATTTGCTAAACCAACTCTAGTTAGAGCTTCTGTGGCGCGATCGCGTCTTTCTTGAGATGGTATTCCCGCATAAATCATGGGTAGCATCACGTTCTCTAACGCGCTAACTTGTGGTAATAAATGAAACTGTTGAAATACAAAGCCAATTTTGCGATTACGAATTTCAGCTAGCTGTTCATCTGCCAATCCAGCCACACTAACATTATCTAGATAATATCTACCACCAGTTGGTCGGTCTAAACAACCAATGATATTCATAACAGTAGATTTACCTGAACCTGATGCACCCATAATCGAACAATATTCCCCTTGGTGAATGATCAGATTAACTTTATCTAAAGCATGAACGGCTGTATTACCAATACCGTATACTTTTTCTATCTCTTCTAAACGAATAATTTTCGGTTTTGATTGAGGAATTTGAGCTGATAGATTCATAGTGTTGAGGATTGTCTGAGATTGAGCAACCAGATTCTATTCATATTGTGACAATTTTTAACTGCTTGTTGTAGGAGAAATGATTTACTTAAAATAAATTGGGATAAAAAGGCTCGGATTAAGACACAATAGTAAATAACTGCTGAATAATTAAAAATTAATCATGAGTACTCTGCATATTGTTCCCTATCTTGAAAATGAACAACTCACCCACATGGAACTAAAGCTAGATTTAGAGTCAAATGCTTTTGCTTTATTGGTGACTGAATCAGATCAACCTGGAACGGTTTTAGTAGAAGCTGGCAACAATTTTATTCAAGAAGAATTTCTATCAGAACATTATCGCCACGCGCTCGGCAAAACGGTAGATGACAAAGTAATATTTGATGCCGATTATTATTTAAATACGATTATTCCTGACTGTGCCACATATTTAGGCTGTGAACAAATTAAGCTACCTCAGTAAACTGCTGCCAATTTTTGATCCAAAAACTTCGTAAACGAAGTAATAAAAATACATGTTATACTTAGTTTTGTCACGGGAATAAAGGGCGAGTGGCGGAATCGGTAGACGCACCACACTCAAAATGTGGCGAGAAATCGTGAGAGTTCGAGTCTCTCTTCGCCCACTTCGTGCAAGGCACTCAGTCTCTCACTTTCACGATTGCTCACCACTTATTGGTTGCGGTGCTTACCCAAAATGTACCCAAAAGCAACTATAACTTGAAGCTGAACAGAAGTGAAGCGGGTACATATATACCCCAATTATTTAAGCGCTTAATAAAAAACAGGGCATTATAGCACTTGTTTTTGGTTCTCTAAAACTATTTTGCTGATAAGTCTAATCTCAGGCTAGGTACTGTATAGCTATACAGATGCAAAACAGGCTAAATAAGCTTAAACGGGCTAAATCACCTCACTTGAACAGGGTATCAACCCTATGTATACGGGCATACATAGCACAGGCTAAAACAGCATAAAGCAAGTTAAACGGATGTTGTAGCTGCTTATTTTAATACTCATCTTAACCGTTTATAGTGCCATCCTGACTAGGCTTGCATTTGAGGGGTAAACATGGTAGGCTACCTGTAATTTTGTTACAGGCGGGCAAACGAAACTACCTTTTGACCAACTTCCTTTGATGATATAGTAATCTTGTCGGTACTCCTATCGTAGCCAAACTTAAATAATCGGTACAGGTCGGGGGAGTTAATAAACACAGAAGCGTCAACATCATCCCAAACCATACAGGTATTCTTTTCTACTTGCTTGCTA
>JAAUOU010000096.1 GCA_012034765.1 Pleurocapsaceae cyanobacterium CSU_1_1
AAATATATCGAGAATCAAAACGTACCAAGTTAAACCCAGCCCGTTCTTTCATCCCGACGCTGACCTATCGGTATATGCGAAGCGGTATCCTTTAGGACAGCGCGGGGCTTCCCGAACGGCGGCTAAATAGCTACTTGAGAAGCTACTTTTGCCGATTCTTGTTGAGCAGCATAGAGACGGTTTAAGGCCTTTATATAAGCCTTAGCAGAAGCCACGATAATATCGGTATTAGCCGCACGTCCAGAATAGACCCGATCTTGATGGCGTAAGCGGATGGTCACTTCCCCGATCGCATCAATACCTGCGGTAACCGACTGTACTGAGAATTCAATTAGCTCATTGGGAATATTAGTCACGCGATTAATCGCCTTGTAGATCGCATCCACAGGGCCTGTACCAATTGCTGCATCGGTAAGTTCTTGACCATCAGGCGTGCGAATAGTTACAGTCGCAGTTGGTTGAGAGCGATCGCCACAAGATATTTGTACTAATTCTAAACGAAACAGTTCAGGAGGCTGCCTAATTTCATCGCTAACAATAGCTTCAATATCCCAGTCACTAATTTCTTTTTTCTTATCAGCAGTATCTTTAAAGCGGATAAAGGCTTTATTGAGATCAGTTTCGGAAAGTTCAAAGCCTAATTCAGCCAGACGAGTACGGAAGGCGTTGCGTCCAGAATGCTTACCCAAAATAATCTGCTGGTTATCATTCAAGCCAATAGACTTGGCATCCATAATTTCGTAGGTCAAGCGATTTTTTAAGACTCCATCTTGATGAATCCCCGACTCGTGGGCAAAGGCATTCGCGCCGACAATAGCTTTATTAGGCTGAACTATTACCCCAGTGCGGTTAGATACTAAACGAGAAGTTTTATAAATTTGCTTAGTATCTATATTAGTTAGAGGCTCAGTTGATTCGGCTGGTCTACCTAAAAAGGGATTAAAATACTGACGACGTACATGTAGTGCCATCACCAACTCTTCTAAGGCAGCATTCCCTGCACGCTCACCGATCCCGTTAATAGTGCATTCTAATTGTCTCGCGCCGTTTTTAATTGCTTCGAGGAAATTAGCAACAGCTAAACCCAGATCATTATGACCATGAACAGAAACAACTGCTTGGTTTATATTTGGCACATTTTCACAGATACCTTTAATCAAGTCCCCAAATTCTGTCGGGGTCGTATAGCCAACAGTATCAGGAATATTAACTGTAGTTGCCCCAGCGGCGATCGCTGCTTCTAATACCTGATAAAGATACTCGGAATCAGTCCGCACTGCATCCATTGGCGAAAACTCAACATCATCCATAAAGGATTTGGCATAAGCCACCATTTCTTGAGCAATATCCAATACTTCAGCGCGAGATTTTTTAAGCTGATACTCCAAATGGATATCCGAAGTAGAAATAAAAGTATGAATTCGACCCTTAGCAGCAGGTTGCAATGCTTCAGCCGCTGCCTTAATATCTGCTTTAATTGCCCTTGCCAAACTACAGATCACAGGGCCAGTTTCTGTCCCCACCTGCTGCGCAATTTTCTGTACCGCCTCAAAATCTCCAGGACTGGCAAAAGCAAACCCCGCTTCAATGACATCAACTCCCAGTCGGGATAGAGAATGGGCAATTTCTAGTTTTTCTTCAACGTTGAGGGTTGCGCCAGGAGATTGTTCTCCATCTCTTAAGGTCGTGTCGAAAATAATGATGCGGTCTTGTGAATTGTCCATAATCTAAACTGTTAGATCTTTGTTTATATATAGTTGCTGCATCAGAGGTGAACTGTATGTAGCTATTAGCTCTTAGCTCTTAGCCGTTGATTAGTTTGAGGGTACTATGAAAAGATTGAGCAACATTACTTAGAAATTATAAGCTATATCTTTCAAGAGAATAACCAGAATTATCTACTTGTGAGCAATTAGAGATAAATAGGGAGCGATCGCTCTTTCCCACCTATCAGAGGTCAGGCGATCGCCATATTCACAAAAATAAAATTACTAATATTAATAATTCTCAATTAATCTAAAAATCACTTTTTTCTATATGACCCCGTACATCGTTAAGATCTATGTAACGATCCGTCGCGTTACGCAGTTCCCTAGCAATCATGCCTTCTGTCGAAACCACAGTAATATGCGTGTTTTTAGACCGCAGTAGTTCGATCGCCCGCTCAAAATCTCCATCTCCACTAAACAGGATCACGCGATCATACTGTTCTACAGTGTTAAACATATCTACGACAATCTCTATATCTAAATTAGCCTTCTGAGAATAGCGGCCAGAAGCATCATCATAATATTCTTTGAGGATTTTAGTTCTGACAGTATAGCCCAAGCTAATTAGAGCATCTCGAAAACCTCTTTGATCTTGAGCATCTTTGAGTCCTGTATACCAAAAGGCATTGATCAGTACCACAGTGGGATCTTTAGTAAAATACTCTAATACTCGTCTGGGATCAAAAAACCAACCATTTTTTTGTTGAGCATAAAACATATTATTGCCGTCTACAAATATCGACAGACGATCTCTTACGTAATTACTATGAGACTCCATATAATTTTTTCCTATAAAGACTTAAATATATTTAATTGCTAAAGTTGACAGCGCGATCCACTGCAATGACAGGGATTACGCCATAACAATTTAATGAATAAACCCGCAGTTACGGCTACGACCAAATATTATTTAATAGAGTTCGGACGATAAACAACAATTTATAGAGGGGGTAAGCCCAAATAAAATTTAGTTTAGGTATATTTCACATCTATTCCAGTTTAGGACAAAAAAAACCTCAATAACAATTTAATTTGCTCCATTAAGATTTTTTTACAAATTCTCTTAACTGTCCAATAAACAAAAAGTTAATTTGTGGTTAATTGATCGAGCTATATTGACCAGATCGGATTTAAAATAGGAGTTTGACCTTCTGCTAAAGAGCGATCGCTCTTTTTTTAAGCAATCAGAGAAATATAGTTTTTTGATTATGTTAATGATAGTTATCTTTTGACATCAAAGATAATAATCTATTGAACTAGTAAATTAGAACTAATTTTAAATTGTACAGGCGATCGCTTCAGTATCTGCTTCAAAACAAACCCAGTCCAGACAGTGAGGATTTTCGCGCAGCAACTTGGCGAGTAACCAACCCGCAATTGTCCAGGTTTGAAACTTACGTGACGATTTGCCAATCAAACGGCCGTTTTTCCGTCATAATATTCAGCCCAGTCATCCTGAGCCAGTCGTAATTCGGCGATCGCCATTGCCCGATCTCCTAGATCTGATCGTCCCATTTTTTGGCAAGCTGCCATCATCATCCACAACAATACAGGCCAGCTACCGCCATTATGATAAGACCAAGGAGTATTTTTGGGGTCGCAACCTGTCACAATTCTCCATTCCAGCCCAGAGATGGCAGGATAACAAAGCTTCATTGGCATCTGACTAATCAAATCTGACCAGCGCTGTTCAATGAGCTTGAGGATATCTAAAGATTGATCTTCGGTAGTTAACGAACCCATAATTGAGACTAAATTACCCAAAGAAAAAAACCGAAAGTCCATTTTTCCAGGGCCTAAATTACCGGCTAGATAACCTCCATGATCGGGTATCCACTCGGTTAACCAATAGGGGATTGATTCAGGATAAATATTAAACTTGTTGACTACTGATTCACCAAACTGTTCAGACTGATAGCGATGGATCTGATTCAGCTTTTTTAAATCTAACCAATAATAGTCTCGTAGATGATATACCAAGCTTCCTAAGCGGTTATTAATCTTATCGATTAACACTTCTCCCTCGGTGTTTCTCACCAGCATTTCACGAGCAGCCCGCAGGGCAATATAAAATAGTGACTGAATTTCTAGAGGGTGTCCGCTTAATCCCATCGGGCGGTCAATCATGCAGGCACCATCGGGTACAAGTAGGGTTGGTGTCATCTCAAACTGTGGACCAAGACAGATTTCTAAAATAAACGCCAAAGCTTCTTGAAAATTGTCGCTATGAGCTAGCTCCCGATCCCCTGTTGCCTTAGTATAGGCACGGAGCAAAATAATCCACCATAAACAAGAATCAATGGGGGTAACGCGACCGATCGCCTTATCCCCAAAATCCGCATGAAGATATTGTCCATTTTCAGAAGACTCTACTTTAAAACTAGCGGGCATTAAACCCGTGGGTGGCTCATAACAATCAACTCGTCTTTTTTTCTTTTGCAACCCCACGGTTTCGAGGAGAAAGTTATTGACAATATCTGTTTTGCCCTGAATGAGAAATACCAAGGCAGCGGGAATAAAATCGCGAATAAAGCACTGGTCGTAATTTAAGGCTTCTCTTTCTGAGTCTGCTGCTGCTACTGCTCCTACAGGCTTTTGCTGATAGTAAATGATTGATTTTTCTAAAAGTCGATTTGCTTGTTGTTCGATGGTTTCATTGGCGATCGCTATCATAAAAAAATATTTATATTGATATATTGGCTAAGTTTAGGACAAAAGTATTTAAGACTATACATGTTTACCTAAGCCTTGTTTTTCTTGAACAGCAAGTCATAAAATATAACCATCTTACTGCTAAATCTTAATTCTAGGAGCTTGTCGATACTGTGGTTGTTCAAGGGAAAATAAATTTAAGTGCCGATCGTCGCTATGAATCTCAAACTCAAGTAATTGCTCAAGAATTAATTAAAAGTACTAGAGCAAAGAATAATATCTTTAATCGCGTGCGGGATCAAATGCGCTGGGACGATAAAGTTCTGGAGTGGACAATGGCAAACCCTGGTTTAAGGGTGCAGATGTTTCGCTTTATTGATGCTGTTCCCGCTCTTCAGAGTAAGGCTGAGATTGCCAATCATTTCAGCAATATATGAGCGCGGAGGAGGTAGAGTTACCAGGTGCGTTAAAAGGCATGATTAACTTTAGCGATCCTAATTCTTTTCCCGCTCAAACCGCAGCAGCAACGATTACTAAGGCAGTAGAGACTTTAGCCTATAAATATATTGCGGGAGAAAATATTACCGAGGTGATTAAGACCATCGATCGCCTGCGTAAATCGGGCATGACCTATACGATTGATCTTTTAGGGGAAGCGGTAATTACCGAAGCGGAAGCGACAGACTATCTTCAGCGTTATTTAGATTTAATTGAGCAACTAACCCAGAAAGCGCAAAGTTGGCAACGGCAAGAAGGGATCGATCAGGCAGATGGCGAGGAGATTTCCCAGGTACAGGTATCGGTCAAGCTGACCGCTTTTTATTCTCAATTTGACCCCCTTAATCCTGTAGGTAGTAAAGAGAAAGTATGCGATCGCCTGAGAATTTTGTTACGCAAAGCAGCGGAACTTGGCGCAGCAATTCATTTTGACATGGAGCAGTATCGTTACAAAGATCTTACTCTCCAGATTCTGAAAGAGTTACTGATGGAAGATGAATTCCGCAGCCGTACTGATTTGGGGATCACTCTCCAGGCTTATTTGCGAGATTCTTACGAAGATTTACAGGGCATTATTCAATGGGCAAAAGAACGTGGTCATCCTCTGACGGTGAGACTGGTAAAAGGAGCATACTGGGATCAAGAAACCATCAAATCTCTGCAAAATCATTGGGATCAGCCTGTATATAACCAGAAAGAGGCAACAGACCTTAACTATGAACGTATGACTCAACTGCTATTAGAGAATCACGAATATCTCTATGCGGCGATTGGTAGCCATAACGTGCGCTCTCAGGCTTTGGCTTGTGCGATCGCCGAAACTCTCAAAATTCCTGCTCGTCGCTTTGAAATGCAGGTGCTATACGGGATGGGGGATAAATTAGCGCAAGCGTTAGTGAAACGGGGTCATCGGGTACGAGTCTATTCTCCCTACGGTAATTTATTACCAGGTATGGCTTATCTAATCCGTCGGTTACTAGAAAATACGGCAAATAGCTCCTTTATTAGGCAAAATGACGAGGAAAAGCCTGTCGAAGAACTAATTGCGCCTCCTGTTGTTGATGAAAGCGAACGGCGGTTCGCCCCTACGGATAATACCCAATTTATTTATGCCCCTGATACCGATTACGCCGATACAAACCTAAGACTCAAGGCAGAAAAGGCATTAGCCCAAGTCAAACAAGAATTAGGTAAAACCTACCAGCCTTTAATTAACGGCGAATATATTGAGGCAGATAATTATCTCGACTCAGTTAATCCTTGTAGAGCGAGTGAGTTGGTGGGTAAAGTGGGGCAAATCTCGGTAGAACAGGCTCAACAGGCTATGGAAGCAGCAAAAACAGCATTTAAGTCCTGGAAAAATACTCCTGCTAGCGTAAGGGCTAATATACTGCGTAAATCTGCCGATCTAATGGAGCAGCGCCGACACGAATTAAACGCCTGGATCTGTTTGGAAGTAGGTAAAATTATCCCTCAAGCTGATGGGGAAGTATCTGAGGCAATTGATTTCTGTCGCTATTACGCAGCGGAAATGGAAAGACTGGACTCGGGTAAAAACTATGATATTGCAGGGGAAAACAACCGTTACTTTTATCAGCCTAAAGGCATTGCTGTGGTCATTTCTCCCTGGAATTTTCCTTTTGCGATCGCCACTGGGATGACGGTTGCGGCATTAGTTACAGGTAACTGTACTCTGTTAAAACCTGCTGCCACTTCGGCGATCATTGCTGCCAAGCTGACAGAGATTTTAGTTGAGGCGGGTATTCCTGCGGGGGTATTCCAATATGTTCCAGGCAAAGGTTCGCAAGTTGGTACATATTTAGTCGAACATCAAGACACTCAGGTCATTGCTTTCACTGGTTCGAGGGAAGTTGGCTGTAAAATATATGCTGATGCTGCCCAACTTCAACCTGGACAAAAACACCTCAAGCGCGTCATTGCCGAAATGGGTGGCAAAAACGCCATTATTGTCGATGAAAGTGCCGATCTCGACCAAGCTGTTGCTGGAGTGGTACAGTCAGCCTTTGGCTACAGTGGTCAAAAATGTTCTGCTTGTTCGCGGGTGATTGTAGCAGCACCTGTCCATGATGCCTTCCTTGCTAGACTGGTGGAAGCAACTAAATCTTTAAACGTTGGTGCAGCCGACGATCCCAATGTTCAGATGGGTTCGGTAATTGATGCGGCCGCGCGCGATCGCATTCTAGAATACATTGCACGAGGGAAACAGCAAAGCGCACTAGCTTTAACCATGGCTATTCCTGACGGTGGCTATTATATTTCCCCTACTATCTTTAGTGGAGTTAATCCAGACCATACAATTGCTCAAGAGGAAATTTTTGGTCCTGTTTTGGCAGTCATGAAGGCAAATAACTTTGACCACGCTTTAAAAATGGCAAACGGCACTGACTATGCTCTGACTGGCGGTTTATATTCCCGTACACCTGGTCACATTGAACAGGCATCTCGCGAATTTGAAGTTGGTAATCTTTATATCAACCGTAACATTACGGGAGCGATCGTTGCTCGGCAGCCGTTTGGGGGGTTTAAGCTTTCAGGGGTGGGTTCAAAAGCAGGAGGGCCCGATTATCTCTTGCAGTTCCTAGATCCCCGTGTTGTCACAGAAAACATTCAACGTCAAGGCTTTGCGCCAATTGAAGGAATGGAGTAAACCAGGGGAAATGGCGCATATTTATTAATCTTGAAGAAATTATGCAAAAACTAAGCAGTATGGGGTATATCTATGTAATGTAGTTAATCCAACCAATGCTCTATAAAAACGGCTGTGAAGTTAAAACTAATTATCTCTAATCTGCGTTGTTTCGCAGTCGTAATTTCTCTGCTATGGCTAACAGGATGTTCTGCTACCGTTACGCAAAATGTCCATCTCAGATATGGTAATCCTAGTAATGCTAAAACTAGAGAAAATAATTATTTAATCGTTAAGCCTGAATATGCTTTGTCGTACAACTGTAATACAGGAATTGCTAATTGGGTCAGTTGGCAGCTTGATCGCACTTGGCTTGGTAACACCGAACGTTCCGATCATTTTGTGCCTAATGTTGAGCTACCAGCAGATTGTTATGTCGTTAGACCTAGCGACTATATTGGCAGTGGTTACGATCGCGGTCATCTCGTTCCTAGTGGCGATCGCACCCATAGCAGGCTAGGAAACGAAAGTACCTTTATTATGACTAATATAATTCCCCAGTCTCCCAGCAACAATCGGGAAGTTTGGCGTGAATTAGAGGAATATAGTCGAGAACTGGCTTTTCAAGACAAAGAACTCTACTTAGTAGCAGGAGGCGAAGGGATTGCCAAGAAAATTGCCGATAGTCAGGTTGTTGTTCCTGAATATATCTGGAAAGTTATTTTAGTTTTAGATGATCCAACTAGTGAGATCACCGCCGAGAATGCCAAAACTATAGCGGTTTGGATGCCTAATTCAGAAGAGGTTATTGATACGGATTGGCAAGACTACATTGTGTCTGTAGATCAAGTCGAAAAGAATACAGGATACAATTTTTTTGCAGCTTTGCCCAAAAGAGTACAGCGTAAGATTGAAAAAAATATTGGTGTTGGTGGTTAAATGTAGCTATCGGCTATCAATAACTGTTGCGCAGAAAATCTTTGTAGCTGCGATCGCGATAAACTAGCTGAAGCTACTAGTAACTCCGAGGTTGAAGCTGCGATCGCCGTAACTTTAAAGTCTTTGGGTAAGGGTACTTGAAATCTGCCAATATATTCTCCATATTCGTCAAGTATAATTATTTTGCCTTGGCGATCGCTGATTAGATATCCTTGAGGACAAGGTTGCATTACCACTGGTGCGATCTCCAGCGAGATTCGTTTGAGGTGAAATTTTTTCAAGGTAATCAAGATCACCATATTAGGATTATCTACTTCAGTTGCCAATAGGCGATAGGGAAATAGCGGATGATAAATTATGGAGTCGAGTCGAATTTGAACAGTAAAATTAGTAAGCAAGTTGCCACGACGATTAAAAAGCTCAAATGTGGTGTTTTGTGCCTGAGTTTGGTATATGCCTAAACCATATCTGGAATCTAAAGCGATCGCGCTTTGGCAAACTCGATCACTTATTAGCGATCGCTGTAGCTGGCAGCCAGGTAATTTGTAGATTTCTACCCGAAACTTGCCAGAATTTTCGCTACTATGAGCAACACCCAGCCAAAATCCTTGAGGGTCGATAGTGGCAATCAACTGGTTACTTTCAGTAGCAAAGGGACACAAATCATTATCCTGGGATAAATAATAGAGCGAAGATGCGGTTGTAATCAGGCAGCCTGTAGAACTAAACTGTAAGCTTTGAATTGGCTGATTTAAAGTTATTTCTTGATCTGTTAAAATTTCCTCCGACAAATTAGGGTTTTGATGGCGCTGAATTACTAAGCGATCGCCGCTGACTAAATAAACTTGATCCCAAGCGATCGCCAAATGAGAAACTGGAGCATCTAGAGTAGATTGAGCAGCAGGAACTAAATCGGCAAAGCTAGATCTAACTCTAATAGGAGTTTGAGGATTAGGATCTACTTCTAAAATTGCCTGCACTAACTCAAGGGATTCCAGCATTTCCGCAGCAGTTTGATAGCGACGGGTAGGCAGTTTTTCCAATGATTTAGAGATCGCTAAGCGCAATAGCAGGGGTATATCAGAGGAGATTGTCACTGCTTGACTTAGATGCGCTGCCAGCAGTTCTTTGGGCATTCCTGAAAAAGGGCGATTTCCTGTTACCAGTTCATATAAAATTATTCCCACTCCATAAAGATCGCAGTTATGGGAATACTCTCCATAAAATTGTTCGGGAGCCATATAGGCAGGAGAGCCTGTATTGCCTAAGATATTTTGTGAATCAGCTTCTTGTTTTAGTTTAGCAATGCCAAAATCAGCAATGTGAGCCGTGTAAAAGCGATCGCTAGTTTTTAGCAAAATGTTTTCAGGTTTAAGATCGCGGTGAATAATACCTTGTTCGTGAGCAAACTTCAAACCAGAGAGAATATCAATCACTAACTTCAAGCTTTGATTTAAAGTTAGGGGAATAGAATTATTTAAAAGAGTGCGTAAAGTTCCTCCTTCGCAATAATCCATGACAATATAGCGTTGATTTTGTCTGTGTTCCAGCGCTTTACAGGTAACCAGATTAAAGTGGTCAAGAGTAACTAAAAAAGTTAATTCTCGTAAAAAACTGCTGGTAGATAATTGCTTGGTTTTCAACTCTTTTAAGGCGACCAAAGCACCGCTATTTAGTTCAACAGCAGCAAATACTTTTCCAAACTGTCCTTGACCAATTAAATCTAAAATTTTGTAGTTCGATTGATGTCTCAGCAAATTTATCTTTGGCTAATTTTCTTCAGTTATATCTCAGGCTAACTAACTAAAGTTATAAATCAATTGAAAGTTTTTGCTGAGTACCAAGCCTAACTAAGTTTTTTGTCCGCTTTTGCCTAAAAGCTCAATACTATAGCCGTATAAAGTTAAATTAGGACATATTAAAGTTATTTGCTCGTAAGTAACAAGTAACGAGTTTTAAGAAATGTCCTAACGTTTGCACGTAATGCAATAGTCTATTCAATTAAAAACGGCTCTCGATCTAACCAAAAAGATTACTGACCGCCACTGACTCAAATTGCTCTTTTTTCGTAGTAGTGTCACTAGTGTCACTAGTTTCATTAGTGTCACTGATACTAGCATTGGCAGACTGATTAAAGTGAATTTCCAGGCTAAGATCTCTGGTTTTACGGTATTGTTCTAGGTCGCCTTTACCAATATAGTATTGTGATGCTCGACGCAAATCAATGATTGCCTTTTGGGGATCGGCAATTTCCAAATAGAGTAACCCGCGTTGATGATAAGCATCTGCATGATCGTTACGTAATTCGATCGCTTTAGTAAAGTCTTCGATCGCTAGTTCAGTACTGCCAGTAAGCTGATAGGAACAACCTCTTTGATAGTAGGCTTCAACTGCATTAGAGTCATTGTTGATAATTTGGGTAAATTTTTCAATCGCTTTTAGCTGTTTAGCCAATTTACGGGTTTCATTTTGTTCTTGCTCAAGCTGTTGAGTTAGCTGATCTAACTTGGTTAGAGAAGTTTGTAGAGTCTGTAACTCTTGAGTTGTCATCTCTAAGTTTGTCTTTTGTAGTTGGTCTAATCGCGTTAGTCCTGTGGCGGCTGTATCACTAGCTTTTTTTAATTCAGTCAATTCAACGTCGTGGTCCCAATGCTGTTTTTCTGATTGCTGTTTAAGCTGGCTAACTTTGGCTTGATTGTCTTGAATTAACACAGTCATTGCTTCTCGCTCAGAGGCAATCATGCGCTTGAGTCGTTGATGGTTAACCACCGCTAGTCCAGCAGTGACAGAAAGAGGAATTGTTACCCACATCAGCATCGATTGCTTGAAGACAACACTAGTTATCGACCCGCCGATAGAACCAACAACAGCAGATGTTTCGGCAATATCTAACCAATGATTTTTATTAGGAGTAGATGATTTCATGTTGATTTAAATAAATAATGAGCTTGACGTTTAAAAATATAATTAAGACTAGTTAATTAGCTAAAGACTGTTTGATTTAAAATCAGAATTGGCTGAATAACAGCATATTCTTCAGGGGTTAAAAACTGCTCAATAATTTCTGGCATGGTTTTATGAGCCAAGGCTGAAATATGACCAAATTTGAAAGCTTTAGCAATCGTCTGGTGCCACAAGAGAAGGTTTTCTCGTAAACGATCAAGATCTTCAATCAGCATTGACGCGAGCGCAATTCGTAGTAGAGTTCTGGTATCTCTTTGATACATTTCGGCAACATCTTTGTCACCCATCTGAAAGATATGGGGTTGTTTTTCTCGCATCCTGACTTCTACTTTCTCAATAATCTCCGCTTCGCGATCGCGCAGTTTTTGATAGGCGCTCAGGCGTACATTGACAGTGGGAAAATAATCCTTGAGCAACTGTAGTTCCTGTGCTGTTGCGTAACGACCTTCTGCTGCCAAACTTAATTGGTTTAATTGATTTAACATGATATTTATTTTGAGGTTTATGGTTTATACAGACTCGCTTTTACTTAAAAAATCTTTAACCTGACTCTGGGTTGTCTGAAGTTGAGCGATCACAGAACGGGTAATCAGCTTGCCCTCTTCTACCAGCACTTGACCAGACAAAGGATGAAGTAGATTAGACTGCGCTCGGCGACCAATTAAATCTTCAATATCATCATCTTGACTGATATACATCCCCGCAGGTAGCTCAACAATCACTCCCTCCCCGATGACTCTTGCCTGACAAGCCAAACGCGAGTTGACATTACAGCTCGTGATTGAACCCAGGGTACGTTGTTCCCGTTTGGTTAGAGGAGAAATGCTATCTTCCCCTTGCCTGATATAGACATGACAAGTAGCACAGATTCCTCTCCCACCGCATTCTTGGGTGACTTCAACATCATTTTTCATCAACACCGACAACAAGTTAGTGTTAGTGGCGATCGCCGTATTCGTTCCAAATGGATCTAGTCGAACAGTTTTAACCATGATCTTTTGTTGTTAAATAATCTTAGAATTATCTTTACTAATTAGCTGTCAGACTTTGCAGAATGGCAGTATGAGTCTGTCCCTTCTCTACCATCACTGATACTGATTCCAACCTTTTCTTTAAACCTAAAATAAACAAGTTAGAACTTGCTCCCAAAGACTCGCAGGTTGTTTGTACACAGTGCAGATCGGTTTGCGCTAATTCTGAAAAGAAAGCACTCAACAAACCAGCCTCAATAAAACAGCTTGGTTGTTCAGCAGCGGTGATGTCTTTGACAAAGCCAGAATTGGTGATCTCGACGACTAAAAACCCCTGTTGATAGTGGTCAAAGTTTGGCTCAATTATGCCCCATCCATGGGCTTTCCAGCATTGTTTTAAACATTGAACAAGTTCGATCATTTCCATGGTTGCAACAGGCTGTCGATAATAGCTGCCGACTTCTTCGCTAAAGCGACGAAAAAAGTTTTTACCCCATTTACGACCACAGTTATAAAGAACTAGACCTGTGGCAGAGCCAAGTTCAGCGAATAGACCGCTATAAAGACCCCTAATTAAAGTTTCGGGTAAGGCTAACAAACGTCCGCCTTGACGATTTTCAATTAAACCAGATTCAAAATCTCCCTGTAGATATGTACTAGGAGCAAAATAGTTACCTGGTATATTGGACTCGGAAATTAAATCAGCAACGTTGATCATGATTTGATATAAAATTCTCCAGAGGGTTAATCAAGGTTAATCAATAAGTGTCTATGCTGGTTTTAATGCTGCTTTGGGATTCAATAAAACATTTTTAGACTGCTCTAAATATGGCTGCAAGACCGAGAATTGGTCATTTTCTAAACTTTTTTTGAGGCGCTTGTATAAATAGCCATACAGGTTTTGCTCTAGATCTTGCATTTGCTGGGCTGCAATCTGTTCTGGCAACCATTCTAAAATTCGCTGCTCAAGATATTGTGAATCATTAGCTAACATTGCCATACTGCAATAGCGCAAGATCATCATCCAACGTTTGACGGCGCGCTTGACTTTAGATTCAGGCTCATCAGGAAAGTTATTGGCTATCTGATTAACCACATGCTGAAAAATTTCTGTTTCTTGATCGCGAATCTGTTCATATATTTTTAATCGTTCTGACAAATATAAAATTTGACTTTTAAAGATTCCTAAATCCTTTTGTGCTAAATACTCAGCCTCTGCTTGATAGATCAAAGAGTCAATTTCAGTAATCATAGGAATAATTTAGATCTATTTAGAATAGTTAAAATAGTTGAGATAAATCGTTGAGGGTAAATTCTTCAACTTCGGCGATCGCTTCTTTGGTTTGTTCGAGTATTTGCTCAATCTTTTGTGGTGCAGGAGTTTCTTTTTCTCCTGACCAGTTAAAGCACTGCCAAAATTGACCCGATGGCAAAGTTATGTCAAAAGCAACTTTTCTGCTTAAGCGATCTAAGTCATCAACAGGATCGAGGGAGATTGCTTTTCCTGACCAATTACTCAAAGCAAAGAAATCTTGAGTTGTTAGACATTGCCAAGATGCCAAGGATTTTCTACTTTGACCTACAGATACAGATGTAGCTGATACTGAAATCGCAGTATTTTCCCAGTTGCATCGGCTGATGAATTCTTGAACATGTAAACATTGCCAAGCAGCAATAGTACTCACTTGAGATACTCTCCGTTATGCAGTTTTTTCTGAATATCGCGCGCAGTTGCGCCTTCGTTGTGCCAAAAAGACGCTGCATCAATCCGATCTTTTTTCCCAAGTAAAAACTTACAGTAAGTTTCTCCCATCGCATAACATTGAATTTCAATACAGCCAAGATCTTTATTGATCAAATCACTAAAGAAACCTGCAAACAAACCTGCATAAATATGACAGACGGGTTTGCCCACATCACCCAAAGTTCTGGCTACGGCGGAGTCAAAAATATTGATAAACATAAAGCCATTTTTTTGATCGCTCATGTCTACTTCCCAGTTACCCCAGCCTTGAGAAATAAAGGGCCACCACCAAGCTTCGAGAACGTACATTAAATTAAGCTGGCTAAAGTCTTCATAGCCATACTCTTTGAGAAACCAATTACGGAAAAATTTGGCATCTTCTTGACCCCATTGTTGACCAATATTGTACATTAAAACCCCAGAAGCATCGCCAACCTCTTCTTCTAAACCAGCAATCAAACCGACAATAAAATTTTCGCTGACTAAGAGATTACGGCATTCATTCCAATCATCAATCGTGCCAGTATTAGTTTGGAACGAAAAAAAATCTTTGAGACTATAGTGAAAGTGTCTTTGAGGATATTTTTGTTTAAGCAGATGATTAGCTGGTAACCTCAGATCTGTTGACGTACCTATCGTGTTAACTTGAGCTAAAGACATTTATTTTTTTTTATTTGTAGAAATTTTCACTAAACTTGTGCTTAGATTCTATTGCCCTAGCGACAAAAAAGTTCCGTAATTATCTCTATCTTCTAAATAAGTTAGGTTAAGTAATCTCAGTGAAATTGCTATGATTAAATGACTTAAATTAAGTACAGAAAAAAGTTAAGATTGGCTATGTCTAATTGTTAGGCGATCGCCATAGAAATTATTAGTTACATAATGCCTAAACTAAGTCTAGGTGCGCGTTTATTTATCTCACACTTATTAGTCATGATGGTGGGATTAGGCAGTTTTATCATCATTGCTAAAGTATCGTCTCCTAGGATGTTTGTCTTCCGTCTAGAACAGTTAGAAAAGCGCGGTCTTTTTACTGTTCGCTCGGCTCGAACCTATTTGGTTGATGGATTCCAAAATGCCTGGAATCGGAGCGCAATCTTGTCGGTAATTGTCGGTTCAGGAGCAGCAGGTGCTGTTAGCTATGTCTCTTCCAAACGCATTACCCAGCCTGTAACACAAATGAGGCGTATTACCCAAAAGTTTGCCGCGGGAGACTTGGATGAAAGAGTTCCTGGTAGCGATATTTCTGAACTTAATCAACTGAGCGTTAGTTTTAACTCCATGGCGAGCAGTATTGGTAATGTGGAGCAAAGACGAAGAGAGTTGATTAGCGATCTCACCCATGAACTGCGCACTCCTTTAACTGTGATGCGGGGATATCTAGAAGAACTTGCTGATGGCAGAATTGAAGGTAGTCCTGAACTTTACCTGCGTTTAATCAAAGAAACTAGACGTTTAGAGCGTCTTATTCACGATCTACAGGAGCTTTCTAAAGCAGAAGCAGGATACCTATCAATTGATTCTCAATCATTGAATTTATATCCTTTGCTGACTTCCCTCGTAGAACGATTTGCCGATCAGCTATTAGAAGACGGTCCAAGTTTAGAACTAAAATGCCCTAAAGATCTTCCTGCTGTCTTGGCTGATCGCGATCGCACTGAACAAATTCTGGTCAATTTACTTGGTAATGCGATCCGCTACACCGAAACAGGTTCGATCACTGTTGAAGCCAAAAAAATCAATCGTCAGATTTGGATTTCGGTTACTGATACAGGAATTGGCATCGCCGCAGAAGATTTACCCTTTCTCTTTGAGCGTTTTTGGCGCGCTGATCCCTCTCGCTCTAGTCATTCGGGGGGAACGGGAATTGGTCTGGCGATCGCTCTTCGGCTGGTGGAATTACAGGGTGGTAAAATTGAGGTGACAAGCGAATTAGGTGTAGGCAGCACTTTCCGTTTCTGTCTGCCAATTGCCTAGTAGGAGCGAACGGTTGTTCGCCCATTCCGTAATCAGTCAGTTGTTTGCCCGTTCAGCAATCAGTTAGTTGTTCGCCCGTTCCATAATCAGTTAGAGGCGATTCGCGTCATAATATTAATATTTGCAATTCTTCACAATCATTAATCTATTTATTATGACAACATCCGAAAATCAATACGAAGTTCAAAAAACAGAACAAGAATGGAAAGAAGCCCTAACTCCAGAAGAGTTTAAAGTGCTACGTAAACATGGTACAGAAAGAGCAGGTACTAGTCCTCTAGATAAAGTTTATGACGAGGGTACTTATGTTTGTAAGGCCTGTGGGCAACCGCTATTTACTTCTGACACCAAATTCAATAGTGGGACAGGATGGCCAAGTTTTTACCAGCCTTTAGAACAGGCGATCGCTACTACTGTTGATCGCACCTTATTTATGACCAGAACAGAAGTACACTGTAGCCGTTGTGGTGGGCATTTAGGTCATGTGTTTAGTGATGGACCTAAACCGACTGGTCAACGTTACTGCATGAATGGTGTTTCCCTTAAGTTTGTTCCTGAAGACTAGAAATTTTCAATTATCATTAGTGATTTAAGATAGATTGGCTAAGGAAAATTCAGGGTATATTTTTGAACGCCATTAATTTCTTAAAGCTATTAGGGATTAGTCTGGGTTGGCAAATTGTCTTAATTAGTCTTGCCAGCCTGTCAGTCAATGCCCAAGCCACACCAAACAAAAAAAACATACCAGAACGCATACTGAACGAAAGCCCCACCTTACAAAGATGGCTCAAAGAACCACCCGATATATTAGAAGATATTCGTCACGATCCTAGTTTTCGTACTCGCTTACGCCTGGGTTTAATTACTTTTCCTAGCACGGATAACAAAGGGGGAATCAATGTTGGGGTTAAGGATATATTTATTAAACGAACTGGTTTAACTATTAGTGCCGATTACCAGTCTGCCTTTAATGGCGATCGCAATGCCTATGGTGCTGATTTACAATATTTTGTCTTACCTCTGGGTAACTATTTTAATCTTGCTCCTTTAATTGGCTATCGTTATGTACAGAGTAATGATTTTAATACCGATGGATTGCACCTCGGTTTGAGACTCATGCTAGCTTTTTCCCGCACTGGTGGAGGAGATATCTCTCTATCTCAAAGCTATATTTCTCCTGGTGGTAGTGAGGAAGTGGGCATAACTTCTCTGTCGGTTGGCTATGCTGTTACTTCTAAGTTGCGCCTGTCTACGGATTTAGAATGGCAAAACTCTATTGAAGATAAAGATAGTCGTGTGGGAATTAATTTAGAATGGCTATTTTAAATATCGGTCAGTAAAAGGTATTTTGGCTAGCATAGGGGCAATGTTATCTTGAGATCCCCCCTAACCTACCTTATCGATTAATCTACTACACCAGCACTTTTTAAATCAGTCATCAATTGCGTCGTGATATACTCCCATCGCCTCTCTTCGAGTAGGCGTGGGCTTCTCTAAGACTAGTATAGTCGTCGAGCATTTTATAGTGACACGATACCCAACGCCACTTTTTTGATCAACAATGAGCTTGCATAGT
>JAAUOU010000097.1 GCA_012034765.1 Pleurocapsaceae cyanobacterium CSU_1_1
ACTATATGGTTATTATTTTTAAGATAAGAGTTATCTAATCATGACTGCGTTGCTTGTCTGGATTAGATAGACCACATTCAAGATTACCCTCATAAAACTGATTGATTGATCCCATAATCTGCGGGTGCATTCGATATTGAATGGTCAGCATATTTTTAATACTCTCTGGAGCAGATTCAAATAATTTTTTGAATAAAGACTCTTTTAAATAATTAAGCTCTTCCGTTGTAGTACCCAATTCTTCAGCAATTTCTTCTATAGTGTCATCGTTGAGCATGGGTGGTAACTGTTTGTGGTCGCCCACTAGCACTAATTTCTTAGCTTTTAAAGCAGGAATTAACAACTCAGGAGGAGTGCATTTACTAACCTCATCAATAATAACTACATCAAAAGATTTAAACTCTTGAGAAAAATCTCCTCTAGCTGATTGACTACAGGTAATACCGATAACATTGGCGTTGTCTAAATAAATTCGTTTTAATTCATGACGATTTTGCTCTGAAGGATTTTTTAATCCCTCAATCCAGTCAGAAATTAGATTTTGATATCGGTTAAGATAAGCTTCGGTTACTCCTAATTCTTGTCCCCAAACCTCGAACTGAACTTTAAATCGGCGTAAGAAATTTAGCTCAAATAAATCTGTAAATTCTTCCTCTGGTTTGAGGTTTTCTGGAATAGTTTGCCAATATTCCTGCCACCAATAACGTTGCTGTTTAATAGCATCTATTAGTTTCTGGAGTTTAGGCTCAATTTCATTAAGTTGATTTTGGGAATCTTGCAGTTGTTTAAATGCTTCGACGGTAATTATTTGTTGCTGTTGGAGGTTAACTGAGATCTTATTTTTAATTTTTGAAAGTACAGGAAAAAGATTGAGTTCGTGAATTAGGTTTTCTAGTTTAGCAATCTGACTTTTGTATGTTTGTATCAGTAATGATAGTTCCGATGGATCGGCTATACCATTCTTTGGATTTTGAAAGCATTTATTGAAAAAAGTTTGTAGCTGAGGAAGTAATTGAGAACCTTCTCTTATTTCATGCCAAAGTTTAATAAATTGCTCTACCTTGAGTTCTGCTTCACTTTTACTGGTTGCTACTTGCTCTTTAGTTATTAATATTTGCCTATGAATATCTGCTTCCAATCTTGTTTGTTCGTTTAACTGTTCTAGTAACTGGTCAAGCAATTCTTCTATTTCAGTTTTTACTTGAGAGCGTTGCGCTTCTAAATTTTCTAGGTTTTGCTCTAGTTGAATATTTATTTTATTTAGTTGATATTGAGCATTTTTGATTTCTTGAGATAGGCTTTCACTATTTTCTCTACAGTTATTCAAATCGTCTGTAATTAGACTATTAATATTTGAAAGTACCCTAAAAGGATTAAGTTGTGAAATCAAAGCTTCAAGCCGATCAAATCGATTTTTATAGTAATTTACCTGTTCTGAAAATTGTGGTGCTAACTTGCGTATATCTGAAGGTTTTATGTCTTGCTTTGCTATACTGGCTAGTGACTCAGGTAAAATTGATAACTCATTTATTTGTCTCAGCAGTGTCGAGACTTGGTTGAATTTATGTTTACCTTCGTTGCGAACTTTTTCTACTAACTCTTGAGCAGTAGCTATTTGTTTAGACATCCGTATTTCATCATTCTCAATCTCATTTAATCGTGCTTTAGTTTGTTGAATTTTTGATTTATTTCTGTGTTGGTTTGATCTAAAAATTGCGGAGAACTGTTGAAGACACCGTGAATTATTTCATCGGCGATTTGTTTGAAAATTGGTTCGAGTTCTTTGGGTTTATTTTTTCTGACAATTGCGTTACACTGCTTGGCGATTTCCTGAAGTTCAAACCATAGTAATCTTCTACGTTCTTGATAGTTAATAAATTGATAATGCTGATTCCAAGTACCAAGCTTTTGTTGAATTTGTTCGAGAGTTGTTTGGGTTAGGTTTTGTAATTTTTGAATCTCTTGTAAGGGATTTGAGGAATTAAGTTTCTGACTAATAAAATCAAAAAATTTATGACCAGTGTTATTGCTAAAAGATTGATTGTTTACATTTAATAAGTTTTTCCCTTCTTCTAACATCAAATATATTGAGCGGGCAATTCTCGTAACCTCTTGCCATTCACGATGTTGGCTCATTAATTTACTCAGTTTATTATTGCCAGAGTGTAAACAACTCTCCCAAGGCGTACTATTTGCTCCGTTAACATTAACGCTCTCAATTAGACAAAATGGTAACTGGAGTGAAATGTTCTGTTAAGCTTTGTTGTTGCTGAAAACACCGATTGATCGCTTCGTATAATTTTAAAGAAGCTGTCCTTGACCATTCGTTAAGATTGCCGATCGCTAGTTCAATTTTGCATTTTTGAAGATTCAAACTGTTTAATTCTTTCTGGAACTCGGTTCGCTTTTTAGTAATTTTTGATTTTTCTGACTCTAATTGAGCAATAAAATTCTTGTTTTTCATCAAAGCTTGGACTGCGGAATCCACCTTAACCATCGCTGAAGCTGTATCCTGGGCATAAGACAGTGCTGTCCGAATTAATGATAGTTGAGGAGAAACAGCTTTATGTAACCATCCAGCCATACCAAATAGTTGATGTTCAGGAGGGAGAATGCCAAATTCAATAGCTATTTCTCTGGTGACAGCGACGTTTTTCGTTAACTCTTGTGCTGATGTTTCTTTATTTATGTATGGTTGGAGACGTGCTAACAAATTGATAACTTCTGGCTCATACCAGTTCACCGCAGGTGCTTTCGTTTGCAAAGCATCTAGATCGGTTTTAAGAAACTCAATTTCACGCTCTTTTTCTTCAGCTTCTTTATATTTTTTCGTTTGAGCTTGATAATCTAACTCTATGGTTACTTTACTTTCCTCTAATAGCTTTTGTTGAGAGTTGACTTTTGATTCTGTTTCAACATAATCGGCAAATCTTACCGATAGTGACTGCGACTCACCAAAAACTTGCAAAAAATAGGGTTTTATCGATAAATTTAGTTCTGAGATAATATTTTGAAATAGATCTGAGCATTCTTGTAAAGTGGTAATTTGTTGTTGATGATTTTGGATGGTATTTGAGATTTGCTGCTGTTCTTGCTTTAATTCGCTTTCTTTAACTAAATTCTGTTGGAAAGTGTGCCAAGCAAAATTAGCTTCAACCATTGCTGATTCTGCATTTTTAGCACAATATAATATTTGGTGAGCTTCAGCTAACTTTAGAAGTAGATTGTCTTGTAACCATCCTGCTAGAGCAAATAGACCGCACTCTGGGAGAAATAAGCCAATTCCTTTAGCAAGAATAGTTACCTTATTTACATTTATCGCTAATCGTTCGACAGAATCATCTGTATCCGTGTAAGGAGTAAGTTTGGTCAAGCAACCAAATATTGTTGGCTCATCCCAATTTATTGACGATGTAGACGTAACAATGTCAGTTAAATTATTAGAGAGCGATTCTAGCTGGTCTTGTTTATCTTGGGCGATCGCATAAGCTTTAAGTTGATTTTGATAATTTGCCTCTAGAATTTCTTGGTGAGCTATTAATTGCTTTTGCTTTGGCTGGAATTTTTCTTCTGTTATCTGATACATAGCGAATTGCTCAGATGAAGCTAATAGCTGACGCAGAATCTTAGCAAGTTCTAGTTTTTCATTAAGACGTTGTTCGCAGTCTGCGGAGGTATTTTGTAACCAAGTTTTAACCACATTCTCTTCTAGAAATGGCTCTCCTTCAATTCCAACGGAATTTTTATTTCCTTTCCTGACAGCACGAATTGCTGAATTGTGTTGTAGTCGTGACAGGGCGTTATCTACAGCTAAATTAGCTTGAGAAGCGATTAAGGTACGTCCGCCTCGTAAAGCAACCTGATAGCAAATCTCTGCAATTACAGTAGTTTTACCCGTTCCTGGTGGCCCTTGAATTAATGCCAAATCTGGTGCAGACAGCACCGTCTCTACAGCAGCTTTTTGTGAAGAGTTTATAGTTTTCAGTAATAAATCTTGAGGCTGAATTTGGATGTTTTCTCTAGGTTCTCTAGCTTGAGAAGCGTCGAACAAAAACTGACCTAAATAGGGATTTTGCGTCCATCCTTTTTCTAAGTTTTTTAAAGCTTTTTTCTTCCATCCAATCTGAACAAGATCGCCAACTGCCTCAAAAGATAGCAGTGCTTCTTGTGGTAAAGAACAATGTCCTTCAGCAAGAGAATCAAATATCCCAGAATCTAAGCTAATTTTGAGCAAGTTCCTTTCAGAATCAATAAATTCAATTGTTCCTAATTCTCTTCCATCGCGATCTCTTGAATTATTTTCCCTTAGCTTGATGTTTTGATTACGCGCCCGTTTAGCTCTTTGCCAAAATTCATCTAGTGTGATGCTATTTTCAGCTTGACTATCTACAGTTGCAGATCGAGGATCAATTTTAAAAGTTATATTTCTGGTAGCTTCGCCATAATTGTGACTGACAAAAGTTACACAGAATTGTTTCTCCCTAGCAAGACGTTCTTCAACTTTCAGAAAAGCTTTCCAAGCTTTTAGCTGTTCTTCTGTGGGGGGTGTTGGTAGGAGTGGCAAAACTGTTATACGTTCTATTGCCTTTTGTGGGACTCCAATACCATATTTATAATTAGAGCGAAGACGAAGATAAAACGGCGCACTGAAAGCATCTTGCTTTCCTTTATGCTTTAAAAGCAACCGAGTCGAAAGTATTTTTAAACCGCCGTATCCATTTGAATTTACAGCAGCTATTAATCCTAAAGTTAACCCCCGCTTTTCTAGTCTTTCAGGTAATTCAAGCCCATCTGAGTCTGTCGCTATGGTTAGCCCCCATATTTGTTCGCCTATTTCTTTCCCCTGTCCTTGACGAGTTAGATAAAATAGATGATGCGTTTGACCAAAGAGGTCGAACATTAATTGTTCGGCAATATCTTGAGGGTTTTGGAACTCTAAATTTTCTTCTAAAGCAGGTTCAATATCTAGAACAAAATTCTTGCTTGCTTTGTATGTAAATTTGTAGCCCCAGTCTTCATAAGAATTGTTCATAGTTGCCATCTAGTACTCGATCGCTACACTATGTTTAGTGTTCCCATTCCCATTAAAAAGGCAACGTTCCTTATCCCTTAATCCATCCTAAAGCCACAGCAGCCAAGATAAACACGCCAAATCCTAATCGATACCAAACAAATACCCAGGTACTTCTTCTTTTCAAAAATTCTAATAACCAGGCGATCGCTAAATAAGAAAATACCGCTGAAGATATTAGAGCGCCAATCAAAGAAACCATTCCTGTGCTAGCTGCACCGCTATCAAACATATCCTTTAATTCGACCAAACCTGAGATGGCGATCGCTGGTATACCCAAGAGAAACGAAAATCGGGCTGCGGTAGCCCGATCTAGATTATTCAACAACCCAACGGTCATAGTCGAACCAGAACGAGATGCTCCAGGTACAATTGCTAAGGCTTGAGCTAAACCTAAAACAATACCGTCTTTAAGGGACAAATCTTGAAAATCGCGCTTTTGGTTACCCATAGTCTCGGCTAGCGCCAATAATAAAGCCATGACAATTGAAACAATGGCAATGGAAGACATACTTCTAAAAGTATTTTCATAAATAGGAGGGTTTAAAACTTTTAAAATTAACCCCAAAGTGACAATAGGAATTGTCCCCACCATAATTCCCACAGCCAACCAAAAATCCTGAGAATCATAGTCTGAAGTGCGCACCGCCTTAATCATGCCTTGAGTAATTTGACTAATATCTGACCAGAAATAAGTTAAAACCGCTGCTAAACTACCAAGCTGGATTACTGCGGAGAAAGCAACTCCAGGATCACCCCAGCCAAAAAATACGGGAACTGCTTTTAAATGCGCGGTACTGCTAATCGGGATAAATTCTGTCGCCCCTTGAACAAATCCCAAAACTATTGCCTGGAAAAGATTTACCTGGGTTACTCCCGCTGCTGTCTCATTTTGTGGGACAAGTTCTGGTGAACTGGCAAGCACCAAGTTATGACCTAGCTGATTAAAAATAAGGGTAAATATAAGACCAAAGCCTAAAAAATAAAGTAGACTCTTATAATTGTTGGTCTGCCTAGACATAGTATAGTAATCCCAAATCTAAAACATTTATAAATATGCTAAATATCAAGTGTATCTGGGAATCATCCATAACCCAAGCATTTTTAAATCAATAGATAAATTTCGATATTATAAGAATATAGTGAGTACACTTGGAAATTACTAATAGTCACCATACTAATTTGTTAGACGTATGAGTTATGCAACCTCTTCCGCCAGAGCAGAAATCAATGAACTGCGTCGCTTGAAAACCCTGCTTCCCCCTGAACTGCAAAGCTGGGTAATTGTCGAAGGTTCAACCGAAGTCAATCCGCCTTTAATCCGTAGCGAAGAAATTGGCAAAGATGAGATTGAAATTCAAATTGATTTAGCTAAATGGGATAGTTTAGCGATCGACCAACGTAACCTGCTGTTTTGGCATGAAGTCGCGCGGGTTCAAAATGACACGATTCCCAAAGAAGGCTGGGAAATGGCAGCCTTAGCCATTGGTTTGGGTGGTGCTGTAGGCGAATTGTGGGTACAAGACGGTTTACTATTATTACTCGCCATGTCACTTTGTGGTATCTCTGGGTATCGACTTTGGCAAAAAAATAGCAGTGAAAAAACTATCGCCGAAGCAATTGAAGCCGATGAAAAAGCGATCGCTTTAGCTACTCGCTTTGGTTATTCTTTACCTAATGCCTATAAAAGTCTTGCTAGCGCCTTAAGAAGTCTGATTGAAATGACCCCCAGCCGTCGTAAACGCAAAAAATATGAAGAAAGATTACAAGCTTTGCGTCGTGCTGCTTCTAGAGATCAGGCTAAGACTAAAGAAGGTAGAGAACCTATTGGCAGAAGAGACAACCGCCTCTAAAGTAAATTAAACCCGTCGTATTTTCTGCACCTGTTTTAGACAGTGACACTACTAGATTTCATCAAGATTAAATTGTTAAATTAAATTAACAAAAATAAATAAATGTTGGTAAGATAAACCATTTTGGGCAAATTAGTAATATGTAGGCTTGAGGAACATGGCAAGTAGTTTAGTTTTCTAGTTCAAAATTTAGAATATAGATAAATTTGCCAATTATGATCGATTAAGCCTAATGGCTCAAAATACAGTTTGATTTTGCTGATAGCTAAAGTTGAGAATTAATGATAGACGAGACACCAGAAATCTTGTTTCCCTTGTCCAGCCTACAGGATAGCCCAGTTATAGAAATACCTGAACGTTTGACAGTTTTAGAAGCTTTAGTTTTTAAACAAACTGTGGCGAAACTGTTGCAACAAAATATTGCCGATCATCAGATCCTGCTCGATTTTAGTAAAACCAGATTTATTGATAGTAGTGGCATTGGTGCGCTAATTGCCAATTTTAAGCTTGCCCAAGCAAGCAATATTGAATTAATCCTAGAGTCGGTTCAACCCCCCGTCATGGCTACTCTCTCAATGACGGGGTTATGTGATGTCTTAAGCATCAAATCCTCGGCAAAGTGGTCGCCAAAAGAGTCTCCTGAAACTCATCCATCGGTCAGATCTATTGTTAAGCGACTTATAGATATACTGGGGGCGATTGTTGGTTTAACCATTACAGTAGTCATATTTATTCCTGTGGCGATCGCAATTAAGTCTAATAGTAAAGGTCCAGTTTTGTTTCATCACACTCGCTGCGGTTGGATGGGTCGCAAATTTCAAATTTGGAAATTTCGCTCGATGTATGCCAATGCTGAAGCTCTCAAGCAGCAAATTGAAAATCAGGCAAGTGGCGCTTTTTTCAAGAATGACAAAGATCCTCGCATCACTCCTATCGGTAATTTTCTACGGCGCACTAGTTTAGATGAGCTACCCCAGTTTTGGAATGTTCTCAAGGGAGATATGAGTCTAGTGGGAACTCGTCCGCCAACTCCTGAAGAAGTAGAAACCTATCAAATTCCAGAGTGGCAAAGACTCAACGTCAAGCCAGGAATGACTGGGGAATGGCAGGTACACGGTCGCTCTCAGGTACGCAACTTTGAAGATGTAATTAAGCTAGATTTAAGATATCAGCGCAACTGGAGTTTGCGATACGACCTCAAACTAATTTTTAAACCGTGATGATTATTTTTAGTAAAAACAATGGCGCGGTTTAAAGTTAAATAATTAAATAATTAATGTTATCCACTTTATTAATCTGTCAAGAGTAGAAAGATACCACCAGATATCTAGTTTTAATGAGCCAGCAGCCAGAAATTACGATCGCGATAGTGGGGGATGTTCACGACCAGTGGTCAGCGACAGATAGTCTGGCATTGCAGTACCTCAAGGTAGATTTAGTCTTGTTTGTGGGAGATTTTGGCAACGAGGCGGTAGAAATAGTCCGTGAAATTGCCGCAGTCCCCATCCCCAAAGCCGTAATTATGGGCAATCATGATGCTTGGTATAGCGCTTCTTCCTGGGGTAGACAAAAAGCACCCTACGACCAGTCTAAAGAAGATCGAGTACAGCAGCAACTGGATTTATTAGGCGAAGCACACGTCGGGTATAGCAAGCTAGATTTTTCTCAGTTTGATGTTTCGGTGGTTGGTAGTCGTCCCTTTAGCTGGGGTGGCTCTACTTGGAGAAATAGCCAGTTTTATCGCGATCGCTACAACATTAAAAATTTTGCGGAGTCAACTCAGCAAATAGTTAAATCTGCTAAAGATGCAGTCTCTGAAACTTTAATTTTTATTGCCCATAATGGCCCTAATGGTTTGGGCAAACAAACAGAATCCATCTGTGGTCGAGACTGGAAAGCAGAAGGAGGCGATTATGGCGATCCTGACTTAACAGAAGCGATCGCTCAAGTACAAGGCTTAGGTAAGTCTATTCCTTTGGTCACCTTCGGACACATGCACCATGAGTTGAAAATTCCCCGTGGTAAAAGGCGAAAGCTATTAGAAGTAAAAGAGCAAACCGTATATTTCAATGCTGCCTGTGTACCCCGTGTAATTAAAACTGCTCAAGATGTAAAACGGAGTTTCTCCTTGGTAACCCTGCGCCAAGGAGTAGTCAAGACAATTTCTTTAGTTTGGCTTAACCAAAATTTTGCTATTCAATCGGAATTGTTATATTAGGCGGTTACTTTGACCAATAAACCAGTAGCAGCGCCAAAGCAGATCAAATTAGGTAACCAAACAGCGAACCAAGGAGAAATAGCTCCTGAAATACCCAAAGATTGAGAGATAAAAGACAATAAATAATAGCCAAAAATCAGCACCAGACAAATACCAAAGCTAGTTGCTTTTCCCGAGTCTTGAGGTTGAACCCCAAGCACTGCACCGATCATAGCAAATACTAAACAGGCAAACGGCAAGGCAATCTTTTCATGAATTCGTACCTGCCACTTACGAATTCTTGGTTCATCACTACCAGGTCTGATTAATTTAAGGTAGTCAATTGCCTGAAAAACGTTCATTTCATTGGGATTTCGGCTTGTTTGCGTGATATCAAGCGCCTCTTTTGGCAAGGATAACTTTTGATGCTCAAAACGAACTATATTGTTGTAGCCTCCATCTGAGCCAATTAAATAAATCGTACCGTCATAGAAATCCCAGATATTTTCTAAGACATTCCACTGGGCCGATCTCGCAACGACAATTTGACTAACTGGTCTACGGGAACGATCTAATACCGTTAGGTTAGTCATTTGCTTACCGTTGAATTTTTCGGCATAGAATAAACGGGTCAATACTTCTCTAGTTTCACCATTTTCTGTTTCAATCTCTGCATACTCGGGAAACAGAATATTCTTAGTCTCGAATTCGGGACGAGTTTCTCCCAGTGCTTGCTTGAGAGTCAATGAAGCCTGATAGCTAGCTGCGGGAGCGACAAAATTATTGAACAAAAAAGTTGTTGCCACAATACATAGGCTAAAAGCGATCGCTGGCATGATCAGACGATAAATGCTTACACCAATACCGCGTAAAGCAATGAGTTCGCTATCGCTAGAAAGACGACTATAGGTCATCAGAGTGGCCAACAAGATTGACATCGGAAAAGCAAATACAACGAATTCAGGCATCCTCAATAGCATGATTTTGGCAGCTATGCTCCAATGTAGTCCTGAGTCCGTCACCTTGCGGATTAATTCAAAGACTGCGCCAATAGATAAACCTAAAGATGTAAATATGCCCATGCCGAACAAGAATGGCAAAATCAATTCCTTGATGATGTAGAGATTCATCACGGATAAACCAACTTTCTTGTGATCGATTAATTTTAATGCGCCAATTTTCATGGGTACAGAGAAGAGACAAAAACTTAGCCGTAGCCTAACCTGAATTCGGCTTTTTGTGAGGATTTTTTAATTTTTTGGAGCATATTTTTGACGACGATTTGACTCCGTTAACCCTCGGCGATCGCAAATTAATTTTAATTCGGCTTGATGCTCCCATGCCCAGTTGGCTAAAATCTCCAGCGGTTCGATGAGTTGCTTGCCAAACGTAGTTAGAGCATACTCTGTCTTGGGAGGGACGACAGGATAAATTTTACGTTTTAAAATGTTGTCTGACTCCAGCCTTCTTAAGGTCTGAGTTAGCATTTTTTTTGATATTCCAGGAATTTCTCGCTGTATTTCACTATACCTTTTTGTCCCCTGATTAAGAACATACAAAACTGGCAATGTCCATTTATCCCCCACAATGTTGATGACCTGACGTACAGGGCAATCTTTATCTAATATGAGTTCTGGCTCTGTTTTGGGAACCATAAAGTAACTATGAAACTTTTAAGTACCTACTTGTAAAAAAGAGTCTATCCACGCCATATTATAGACCAAGGGTACAACCTTAATTATTTATTTATATTGCTATGCAAAAAAATAGCGCAATGTCTTCGGCAAGCCTTAAAGGATTAGCTAGCGCGTCCGCGTCAGCTAATGCGTCTTTCGCGATCGCCAGCAAAACCATAGGTGCATCCTTGTTATTTTTAGTTTTCACAGGCTGCGGTAAACAACAGCCTGAAGCACAAGCTCCACCACCTGCCGTTCCTGTCGCAGTCAAAAATTTAGACAACAATCAGGTCAAAATAAGTTCAGAATTTGTTGGTAGATTGGAAGCTAAACAAAGAGTAGCCTTGGCTCCACGAGTCGACGGCAGGATTACAGAAATTGCCGTGCAGGAAGGAGATACAGTCAAGCAGGGAGATTTAATCCTACAACTACAAACCAGTCGAGAACAAGGAGAAGTAGACGCAGCCAAGTCTCAAGTTAATATTCAAAAGTCTAACGTGAGTAATGCCGAAGCAGAATTAGGAGTCGCTGAGGCTGATGTAGCCAGTGCCGAAGCAGATGTCGAACAAAGCAAAGCAGATTTGCGTAGGCAAGAAGCGGAACTAAAACTGGCACAAACGAATTTAGAGAGAACTAGATTTTTAGTTAAACAGGGGGCGCAGTCTCAGCAAATATTAGACGATCGGACAAGAGATCTTAGTGCAGCCAAGGCACAAACAGATGCTCTCAAGGCTGCCTTAAATTCTAGTCAGAAAGCTCTTGGTGCTGCTCAACAGACTGTAGTTTCTGCTAAGTCGGAAATTGCGGGACAGCAAGCGGCTCTTAATCAGGCGCAAAGCAGGGTAGGCATTGCTACCGATAATTTAGACTTCAATCGGGTTACCGCCCCTATAGACGGCGTTGTTGGTGATATTCAGCCCAAAATTGGTGATTACCTAGAAGCAGGAGATCAGGTAACTAGCATTACCCAAGATGATGCCTTACAGCTTAATGTAGGCGTACCAATTGAACAGGCTAGCAAGCTAAAAATAGGCTTGCCTGTAGAAATCGTCGACAGTCAAGGAAAAGCGATCGCCGAAGGTGACATTAACTTTATCTCTCCCAGAACAGATCGGAGCAGCCAGGCAATCTTAGTTAAGGCAGGGATTAACAACAACGGCAAACTAAGAGACGATAGTTTTGCTAGAGCCAGAATTATTTGGTCAGAAGAGTCTGGAGTACTAATTCCTACTGAAGCTGTCTCACGGATTGCAGGGAAAAACTTTGTCTTTGTAGCCGTAGAACAAAAACAAAAAGACGGTAAAACAGCGCTGCTGGCTAAACAAAAGCCCGTCGAATTAGGAGAAATTCAAGGTCAGTCTTATCAGGTTATTTCTGGTTTAGAAAAAGGCGATCGCTTAATTACCTCTGGCATTCTCAATCTTACCGATGGGGCTTCTGTTAGCACACAAGCACCTAGCGGTGAATCAGTGAGTAGTAATCAATGAACAATGATCAGTAATCAGTAATCAGTAATCAGTAACCCCGTTCTACCTACAAAATCATGCTTCTTAGTATTGCTAATACCTTTATCAAAAGACCAATATTAACGACCGTGGTCGCTATTATTACGGTGCTAGTTGGGGTGATCAGCATTCCGATGTTGCCTATCTCTCAGCTACCACAAATTGCGCCAATCCAGGTGGAAGTGACCTCTAGCTACATTGGAGCCGATGCAGAAACTGCCGAAACCAACGTTACTAGCGTCATTGAACGAGAAGTTAATGGGGTGGAGAATATGAGTTATATCTCCTCTAATACTAGTAATGATGGTGTTAGCAACATTGTCGTTTCCTTTCCTCCAGATATAGATCGTGATATTGCACAAGTCAATGTGCAAAACCGAGTTGCTCTAGCGGATCCTCAATTACCCAGTGCTGTCCAACAAACGGGCGTAACTGTACAGAAATCTTCCCCTGACTTGTTATTGGGGATTGCTTTTTTGCAGAGAATGGGGAATATGACGATCTGTTTTTGAGTAATTATCTCGATCTTTATCTACTCGATCAGGTTAAACGAATTGAAGGGGTAGGACAGGCAGTTATTTTTGGTGAGAGAAAATATGCCATGCGTCTGTGGCTCAATCCTGATGCTTTGGCAGCTCGCAATCTTGGTGCAGATACAGTAGTAAATGCTTTAGAAGAACAGAACATTCAAGTAGGTGCAGGTAAAATTGGTCAACAACCTTCTCCCCAAGAGCAAAAGTTTGAGTTTACTCTTCGTGCTGACAGTAGATTAGCGAGCGTTGAAGAATTTGAAAATCTGGTAGTTGCTACAGGAGAGGGTGGTAATTTAATTAAGCTCAGAGATGTTGGGCGTGCGGAATTAGGAGCCGAAAATTACGATACCTCAGCCAAGTTCAAAGGCAAGCCTGCTGTGGGGATGGGGATATTTCAGTTACCTGGAAGTAATGCTCTAGAAGTTGGCACGGCAGTTAAAGAAGCGATCGCCGAATTATCTCAGGCTTTTCCGACTGGGATGAATTACCAAATTGCTTTGGATGCTACAGAGTTCGTGCAGGTGTCTTTAGAGGAAGTGGTAATTACCCTAGTTCAAGCAGTTTTACTAGTAGTTTTAATTCTGTTTATCTTTCTGCAAGACTGGCGGACTACCCTAATTCCAGCGATCGCTATTCCTGTATCTCTAGTTGGAGCATTTACCTTTCTTAATATCTTCGGATTTCAAATTAATACCTTGACTTTGTTTGCGATGGTACTGTCTACAGGGGTAGTAGTAGATGATGCCATTGTGGTTGTAGAAGCGATCGCCACTAAGGTTGAACGAGGGATGAAGCCTCGTCTGGCTGCTATGGACACTATGGATGAGTTAAGCGGAGCAGTAATTGCGACATCTTTAGTTCTAGCCGCGGTGTTTATTCCTGTATCTTTCTTTCCTGGGTCAACAGGGGTAATTTTCAAGCAATTTTCTTTAACGATTGTGTTTGCGATCGCTTTATCTACTTTTAACGCCCTGTCTTTCTCTCCTGCGATGGCAGGTCTACTATTACGTCCTGCCAACCCAAACAGAGAGCGAAATATTTTAGGCAAGTTTTTTAACAAATTTAATCAAGTATTTAGCTGGATTATTGATAAATATACCCAAGCGATTACTTTCTTGGCGAAAAAATTTGTTCGTCCTTTTGTTTTGGCTGCCTTTACTGCTTTGATTTTATTTACCTACTTTTTATATAACTCAATTCCTACAGGTTTTATTCCCGAAGAGGATCAGGGTTATTTCTATACCATTGTTCAAGCTCCCGATGGTGTATCCCTCAACTACACCCAAGACATCATGGAACAGATAGGGAACAAGCTCGACGAGGTAGAAGATGTTGAAAGTTATTTTGCCCTGAGCGGTTTTGGTTTTGACGGTAATGGCAGTAATCGTGGTTTTGCTTTTACCAAACTCAAGCCTTGGGATGAAAGACGGGACACAGAACAGTCAATTTATGCAATTTTGGGTCGTCTTAATGCTTCTTTCCAAAGTATTACAGGGGCAAGAGCTTTAGCGGTTAATGCTCCTCCTGTCAGGGGTTTAAGCACCTTTGGTGGTTTTGAATTCCAATTACAGGATCGAGTTGGCTTACCGATTTCAGCGCTGGTAGAAAATGCCAACAGTGTAATTGCTGCTGCTAGCCAAAGACCAGAACTTGCCAACGTTTTTACCCAATTTGCTGCTAATACTCCTCAAATTGAAGTATCGGTAAATCGCGATCGCGCTAAAGCATTAGGAATTAATGTTGACGATATATTTGATACCCTACAATCTTATTTAGGTTCGAGATATGTTAATGATTTTGTCCTCGAACAAAGACAATATCGCGTTTATGTCCAGGCAGACAGTAATTTTCGCGCCAATCCTCAAGATATCAACAAACTCTATATAAGTTCTGCTGACAATCAGTTAGTCTCATTGGGAACTCTGGTTGAACTGACAGAATTCACTGGACCTCAAACTATTACCCACTATAATCTTTTCCGCTCAATTAACATTCAAGGTTCTCCTGCTCCAGGCTTTAGTACAGGACAAGCAATTCAAGCTATGGAAGAGGTGGCGACACAAACTTTACCAAGCAGTTTGGGTTATGAATGGACTGGTACAGCCTTAGAGGAAAAATCCTCTGGAGGACAGTCAGTCTTGATCTTTGGTTTGGGCTTATTAATGGCGTTTCTAGTCTTAGCTGCTCAATATGAAAGCTATGTAGACCCATTTATTATTATCCTTACTGTCCCTTTAGCGGTATTAGGAGCGATCTCTGCTATTTGGGTGCGAGCAAACATTTTTCAAGCTGGCGGTGTTTGGCCGATCATCAATAACGATGTTTATGTTCAGGTAGGGTTAGTAATGTTGATTGGGTTAGCTAGCAAAAACGCAATTTTAATTGTGGAATATGCTAATCAACTAAGAGAACAAGGGCTAAATATTGTTAGAGCAGCAATTAAGGCAGGACAAGAGCGTTTTCGCCCCATTTTGATGACTGCGATTTCTAGTTTAGTTGGTTTTTATCCTTTGCTAGTTGCGACTGGCGCAGGAGCATCCAGCCGTTGGTCATTGGGAACGGCGGTGTTTGGCGGAATGCTGTTTACCACGGTAATTGGTTTATTTATTGTTCCTTCGCTCTATATTATGATCAAAAGTTTAGAGTCTTTAATTAAAAAAGATAAAGGCTCAGGCAGTTCTGGTCATGGCAAGTCAAACGATTCTGATAATGGTCGCGTGCCAGCTAGAGAAAATTCTGAAGCGGAACTGACAAGTAACTACAAGCTAGATCGATCTGGTCAAAATTCCTAAACAGTAACGTCTGTAAATACAGCTATTAGTTGTTTAAATATCCAAAGTCCGTACTAAATAGGTTAATCGGTACGCAATACTCCTCGTTTAGGGAGATAGGGATGTAGGGATATGGGGAGATAATTAATCACCAATTCCCCAATTCCCCAATCCCCCATTTTTTCAGTTCTTCAAACTAAATTGTTAAACAAGAAGTATTGAATCGGTACGGACTTTCCGTTGTTTGAGCCACAAAATATGGTTTTAGTAATTTGCCGATCGCGATCGGTTAAAATTTAACGAAAAGTAAGTTACAGTTGATACAAATATATAAAGTGTCAGCTACCTTTAATAAAGATTATTCCTGACTATACACAGCAGATATTATTTAATGATTTGGCCGTTTAACAAAACCAAAAAACAAATTGCGCGCATTGAAGTCACTGGTGCGATCGCTTCAGAAACTCGCAAGCAAGTCCTTAAAGCCTTTAAAACTATTGAAGAAAAAAAGTTTCCCGCCTTACTATTACGCATCGATTCTCCTGGGGGAACAGTAACCGATTCTCATGAGATATTTACTGCTCTACAAAAGCTACAGTCAGATAAAAACGTTAAGGTAGTTGCTAGCTTCGGTAATATTTCTGCCTCTGGTGGAGTCTATATTGGCGTTGGCGCAAAGCATATTGTTTCTAATCCAGGCACAATCACGGGCAGTATTGGCGTTATCCTGCGAGGTAACAATTTAGAACGCCTCTTGGATAAAGTAGGCGTCTCTTTCAAAGTGATTAAGTCTGGTCCATATAAAGATATTTTGGCATTTGATCGCCAGACTACTGATGCAGAAGAACAAATTCTCCAGCAGCTTATTGACGTGAGCTATAGTCAGTTTGTCTCCACCGTAGCTAAAGGACGGGGGTTAGACGAAGAGATCGTTCGAAGCTTTGCTGATGGTCGAGTATTTACGGGAGAACAGGCTCTAGAATTGGGGTTAGTAGACCGCTTAGGGACAGAAGAAGATGCCCGTCGTTGGGCAGCAGAATTAGCAGGCTTAGACCCCGATAAAACTGAATGCTTTAATATTGAAGAACCTAAGTCTTTTATTAATCGCTTTATTCCTGGTAGAAGTCAAGCTAAGTCAGGTATTAGTTTGGCGATCGATGAACTTCAGTTTGAACTAACAACCAATGGTTTACCACTGTGGCTTTATCGCCCCTAGAGGATGTCTGAAAAGTATTTAGATCCCCCCTAGCCCCCCTTGTTAAGGGGGATTTAGGGGAATCCATTGGTCACAAGTTAAGCTTTCTCGCTAGTTGTCAAATAGGGTTTGGGCGGAAATTGAAAGAAAAATTGGTCATTACCTCGATGTTTGTCTGGAAAAGGAGCAATTATTAACTTTTGGTTCCGTTT
>JAAUOU010000098.1 GCA_012034765.1 Pleurocapsaceae cyanobacterium CSU_1_1
TTTGAGCCTCCAGCCGCGACAAACTCCACCACTCGCTTTCGCAAATCTACACTATAAGTCATCTAACTTGATCGATTTCTCAGTTAGCTTATATTATTTCATATGTTTCCTATTTAGAATGACTATACTATTGAAATGTCGGTAATCGAGATTCAAACCCTCAGTCATAAAATTAGCTTAAATAATCATCAATTTGAGGGCAATAATGACACTGAACTACTTCAGCTAATTAAGGTTGCAGTTCTTTGTAACGAAAGCAAGGTGAGTCATCATCACGGTGAATTAAATATTGAAGGTTCACCCACCGAAAATGCCTTGATGCAGATGGCGATTAATGCTGATTTAGATATTGCGACTCTCAAAACTCTCTATCCTCTCGTCGAAATTAACCATCGGGCGGATGGTCAAAACTATATGGCTACAGTCCATCAGTTCAATAAATCCCACAAACTAATCGCTGTCAAGGGTAATCCCTCAGAAGTGCTAGCACTTTGTCAGTACAAACTACAAGAGGATTTACCTGTTCCCTTAGCTAAAATAGACCGAAATGCGATCGCCTCTGCCAATGAACAAATGACTGGGAATGCTCTACGAGTTTTAGCCATAGCCTATGGAGAGATAGATGCAACGGCAGAGGTCAACCTCGACAAACTTACTTGGCTAGGCTTAGTCGGCATTACTAATCCCATCAGACAGGGAGTAAAAAAACTGATTGCCGATTTCCATCAAGCAGGAATTGACACTGTGATGCTGACAGGAGATCAAGAAAATACTGCCCAGGCGATCTCCAAACAGCTAAATCTTATTGATAATACTGTAAGGGCGATTCGCGAATCGCCCCTACCAAGAAATGTCTTCTCCCGCGTAACCCCAGCTGATAAATTAAAAATTGTTCAAAAATTTCCAAGCAGCAGGAAAAATAGTAGCCATGACGGGAGATGGAATTAATGATGCTCCTGCCCTCAAAGCTGCTGAAGTCGGGATTGCCATGGGAAAAACAGGGACAGATATTGCCAGAGAAGTCGCTGATATAGTTTTAGCAGACGACAACTTAGAAACTGCGATCGCAGCGGTAAGTCAAGGCAGAACCATCTACAACAACATCAAAAAAGCCCTAAATTTCCTGTTGGCTACTAACCTGAGCGAAATCATCGTCATGGTAGTGGCTAATCTGCTAGGAATGGGTTTGCCCCTGAATGCCATCCAGCTTTTATGGCTCAATCTAGTCACGGATATCTTTCCAGGGTTAGCACTGGGCTTAGAAGCCCCCGAACCCAACGTTTTAAATGTTCCTCCCCGTTCGCCAGACAAGGCAATTATCGAATCTGCCGACTTCCAACGCCTTGGTTTTGAGGCAGCTATAATTTCTCTGTTTAGTTTACTAGCTTATGGTTACGGCATTGCTAGCTACAGTATCGGCGATCGCGCTAGCACCATCGCTTTTATGACCCTAGTGACAGCCCAGTTACTCCATGCATTGAGCTGTCGTGCCGATTTACCTTTCTGGAAAGTTAAATTACAACCAAATCACTATTTAACCTTAGCATTAGGAATTTCTCTCGGTTTGCAGTTTATCTGTCTATTTATTCCTAGTTTGGGCAGCCTACTCAAGATTACTGCGATTAATGTCATCGATCTCGTGGTTATTGCGATCGCTGCTTTACTGCCCTTGATAATCAACGAAGCAACTAAGAAAGTTAATAGTTAGTTGTAGAACAGTCCTAACTCCTCACAAATTCCTCAATATCTTAAATTAAGCTCGAAAATCAAGTAAATCGAAAGACTTTGCCACTAACTATTCAAAATTACTTGTGGAATTTATTTCATATGGACAACAATAATACTGACCAGCTAGAAGTTCAAAACCATAATAACGAAGAATCCTCAACTAGTTTCGTTGTTTCAACCCTAGAAGACGAAAACAATGGTGATTTTAGTGATGGAGACTTGTCTTTAAGAGAAGCGATCGCTTTATCTAACGAACAAGAGGGTGGAGATACCATAACCTTTAATGACAGTTTGAATGGTGGTGCGATCATTTTGAATAGCTCTTTGGAGCGAGATTTTAATCTTGATGACGATCTGTCAATTAATGGTTTGAGTCAAGACAATTTAACACTTGATGGTGGTTTTGTTTTCAATGTTGCATCGGATACAGATGTCACTATAGATAGCTTGAATTTTGTCGGCGGTACGGTTGATAATTCTGGTAATCTAACCTTTAGCAATAGTACGATTCGCGAAACATCTAATATTAATGGCTCTTCAGATTTTTACGCGCTCATTAGCCGAGAAGGAAATGTCAATATCGTCAATTCCAGCGTTAGAGATAATGATGGTGGTGATAACGTTGGTGTTGTCATCGAATCAGGAACAGCCACTATTGAAGGAAGCACCATAGCAAACAACAGTGGAGTTTTAGGCGCAGCAGGATTAATTATCGGCAGTGAAGGCATTGTTGAGATCCAGAACAGTACGATCGCCAACAACAGTTCTAGATCTGGAGGTGGAGTGGCTAATGCTGGCACAGTTGATATCAGCAATAGTACGATCGCCGATAACCGAGGTGGTAGGACAGCAGGAGGAATTATCAATAGAGGCGTTACTACCGTCACCAGCAGCATTGTTGCTAATAATACTGGCAATACTGGAACATTTCCTTTAGGAGATATTTACAACATTGATGACGGAGTATTTACCAGTGGCGGTAATAATCTAATTGGTAATGGCGATGACGCTACGGGTTTTGAAGATGGGGTCAACGGGGATTTAGTCGGTAGTGACGGAGACGATCCTTTTAATCCTCAAACGGAACTCCTCATCGACCCCAACCTGGGAGAGTTGCAAAATAACGGTGGTTCAACGGAGACTTTTGCTTTGTTAGAAGGATCTCCTGCTATCGACGCTGGTAGCAATCCGAATAACTTGGAAACCGATCAAAGAGGCGAGGGATTTGATCGCACTGTAGGCAATGGCACTGATATCGGTGCCTATGAGGTTCAAGACAGTGGTGGGGAAATTCCTGATGAGCTAGTTGTTTCCACCTTGGCAGACGAAAACGATGGCGACTATTGTGCAGGAGACTTGTCTTTAAGAGAAGCGATCGCCCTTGGGAATTCTGGAAACACGATCACTTTTGACTCTAGCCTTAGTGAAGGCACGATTACTTTATCTCAGGGCGAATTACTGATTGATCAAAGCCTAAATATTGATGGTTTAGATTCTGAGATAACTGTTGATGCCAATCAACAAAGTCGCGTCTTTAATATCGATGATGGTAGCGATCAGACTAATCTAGATGTTTCCCTAGACGGGTTAACTATTACTAATGGTAGTGCGAATCAGCAAACTTCTCCTGGTGATACCAACCCTAGCAATTTTGGCGGGGGGATTAGTAACCGAGAAAACCTGAATCTGAATAATAGCCAAGTCATAGGCAATGATGCTATAGCAGGTGGTGGTGGTGTTTTTAATGTTGCTGGAATGTTAACCATCGAAAATAGCACCATCAGCGATAATTCTAGCAATTCTGGTCGTGTCGGTGCGCGTGGTGGCGGCATTTTAAATGAGAGTGGTGAATTAACCATTAACAACAGCACAATTAGTCAAAATAGTTCTTTTCAAAGTGGTGCAATTGCGACAGGAGGAGAGACTTCAATTAATAACAGTACCATTAGCGATAATCAAGCTACTGTTTTTGCTGGTGGAATTAGTGGTTCAGCAAATATTACGAGTAGTATCGTTGCTGATAATTCTAATAACAACAATACAGGTACTAACAATCTCAGTGGCGAATTTACTAGCGGTGGGAACAATTTAATCGCAGATGGAGATGGTGCAACTGGTTTTACTAATAGTGAAAACGGCGATATTGTCGGCACAACTGAGAATCCCATTGACCCTCAATTGGGAGAATTGCAAGACAATGGTGGTGCCACTCCAACTCAAGAACTTCTAGCAGAAAGTCCCGCAATTAATACTGGGAGTAATCCAAATAACCTGGCAACGGATCAACGTGGCGAAGGATTCGATCGCACTGTGGGCGATGGCACAGATATTGGTGCTTATGAAGTTCAAACCATCATCAACAATATGGACATAGTTGGGACTAATAACCGCGATATTCTCAGGGGAACTCCCAGTGGCGATCGCATTTTTGGGCTTGATGGGGATGACTTCATTCAAGGTTTGGATGGCAATGATTCCATTGATGGTGGCAATGGTCGCGATCGGATCTTGAGCGGTTCGGGCATAAATACTATTATTGATGGGGCTGGCGATGACATCTTGCTAGGTGGTGCTGATGGTGACATCTTCTTGGCTGCTAATGCTGGTAACGATCTATTTAGCGGCGATGCTGGAAACGATATTTATGTTTATGACCTCAATGATAATGGGTTTTTTGATCGAGATCGAATTATTGATTTTGAGCAAAGAGAAGATAAAATTGCTTTTCGTACTTTAGTTAATGATCCTCAATCTTTAGATAATTTTGCCGATCTCGATACGGATGGTTCGGGTGTGCTAGATGAGCTTGACGAAAGAATTCAGATATCAAACAGTTCAACAGTAATCGATTTTTCCGACATCTTTGGACGCGATCATGGTAGCGATACGATTACTCTCATCGGCGTAACTAATTTGGATAGGGATAATTTTCTATTCGATCAAGCCACCATTGGAACTGAATTTGGCTAACAAATAAAGAAGTTAGTTGTTAAACACTTCTAACTTCACAACTTCCTCAAAAGAATTCATTAGTTTGAGATAAAAATTGAGGAAAAATCAATGATCGACATCTCGACAAACTATCTCGGATTAAAATTGCGATCGCCTTTAGTAGTTGGTGCTGCTGCCCCCTTAACAGAAGAGATTACCAATGTTAAACGCCTCGAAGATGCTGGAGCATCGGCAATCGTACTTCATTCTTTGTTTGAGGAACAACTACTAGAAGAACGTCATGCTCTTTATTACCATCTTACCCACAGCAGCGAAAGCCATCCTGAAGCCACTTCCTATTTTCCCGAACAGGAAATCTTTCATGTCGGTTCAGAAGCCTATCTAAATCAAATTCGCTATGCCAAAGAAAAAGTAGATATTCCCATAATTGCCAGTCTCAATAGCTCTACTATCAGTGCGTGGGGTGGTTATGCCCAAAAATCGAACAGGCTGGGCAGATGCGATCGAGTTAAATGTCTATTATATCCCTACAGATTTAAACCTAACTGGAGAGCAGGTAGAGCAAAATTATCTTGATATTGTTCGTAGCGTTACTTCTTCTATTAATATACCTGTAGCCATTAAGCTTAGTCCTTTTTTTAGCAATATGGCAAATATGGCAAAACGTCTGTGTGATGCAGGGGCAGATGGTTTAGTACTATTTAATCGTTTTTATCAACCAGATATTAATTTGGTGGATTTAGAAGCTGAACCAAATTTAATTTTGAGTACCTCAAGGGAAAATCGTTTACCAATGCGCTGGATTGCCATTCTATATGGAACTATGCCCGTTGATTTTGCGGCCACTAGCGGTATTCACACAGCCCATGATGTGATCAAAATGATGATGGTCGGGGCAAATGTCACCATGTTGGTTAGTGTATTGCTAAGTCATGGCATCGAACAGCTAGGTAAGATTGAAAAAGACCTAATTGAATGGCTAGAAGTCAAAGAGTACGAATCAATTAATCAGTTACAAGGCAGCATGAGCCAAATAAACTGTCCCGATCCTAGCATTTATGAAAGAGTTCAGTATCTTAAAGCGGTACAAACTTATTCACCTCATTTTGGGTTAGTTCACTGAGAAGTTAGTAGTTTTAGCGGCTAACCATCACCGATTAACCATCAACCAAATAAATCATGAGCAAAAGAATTGGAATTTTAACCAGTGGTGGAGATTGCCCAGGATTGAACGCCATCATCCGTGCTGCAATGAAATGCGCTAGTCAAAAAGGATGGGAAGTGTATGGCATTCCCTATGGTACAGAAGGTTTTTTACGACTGGAAAATGGCAAGTGTCACTCAGAAGATCTGGAACTGAAAGAAAATGGTTACGATATGCCAGGATTCCTTCACGGTATTGATATTCTGCAATTTCTCAGTGGCAGCATTTTGGGTTCTTTGAGTAAAGGAAACCCAGGAGATCCAGAAATTGCCCGCACCATTATCAAGGGCTATGGAGATTTGAAATTAGATGCCCTCATTGCCGTAGGTGGAGATGGCAGTCTCGATATTATCTATGACTTAGCACAGCAGGGAAACTGGAATATTGTCGCTATTCCCAAAACCATTGATAACGATGTACCCTTTACTGAAAGATCGATTGGCTTTGATACGGCGGTAGATAAGGTGACATCTGCCCTTTACGACCTCACTTTTACCGCTGCCAGCCACGATCGCACTATGATTGTTGAAGTGATGGGACGTAATGCTGGTCATTTGGCACTATCTTCAGGCATTGCAGGAGGTGCAGACATCATCTTGATTCCTGAACTGATTCCCAAAATCGAACCCAATCTAATTACGGATATTTGTATTCACATTGCCAAGCTCCGCTCTTTGGGGCGTAAATTTGCCCTGATTGTGATTGCCGAAGGGATTAAAAATGATACAGGGGAAAGACAAAAGAACATTGCCGATTACTTATCTCAACAAATCGATCGCGTCAGCCATGAATTATGCCTGACTAATAAACCCGAATTTTGCGACCTGGATAAAATTGAAACGCGAGCAACAGTTTTAGGGCATATTCAGCGCAGTGGGATGCCCTCTTCCTATGACCGCCTCTTAGCTGCCACCTTTGCGAAAAAAGCCGTAGACCTCATTGCCGCTGAAAAATATAACCAGCTAGTAGTCTGGCAAAATGGCGAGGTACAAATTCAACCCTTAGACAAAGTTGTAAGCCATATCAAGCAGCGCCATCAGTTGGGGATCTGTCCTAGTCCTGTTGACACGAATGGTTTCTTAGTTCAAACAGCGCGATCGCTCGGTATTTATCTGGGTTTTAAGAGCTTTTAGCTTTTAGCTTTTAGCTAAGTCCTGTCGGAACTAATAATTTCAGAGATCGTTCTCAATAAATCATCATTGCCATAGGGTTTATTCATAAAAGCGGTAACATTATCCGCTAGTTCGGCGATAATTTCCTGGCGATCGATTAACCCACTCACCGCCATGATTTTCAGGTCGGGATTGATTTGCTTTAAGGTACGAATTGCCGTTTTACCATCTATTTCAGGCATCATAATATCCACGATCGCTAGGGATATTTCTCCTTGGTTTTGAGCATAGGTGGCGATCGCTTCAATCCCATTACTAGCAGTTAGCACTCTGTAATTATAAGTTTCTAAGGTGGCTTTGGTTACTTCTAAGATGGCAGTTTCATCATCCACCACCAGAATCAATTCTCCATTACCCTGAAGTATTTCTGCTGTTTCCTCAAGGTTACTGGCTACAGTATCTGACGCGGGCAAGAAGACTTTAAACTGACTACCTCTGCTATTGCTTCGGCTGTTTTGGCGATCGCTAATTACATCAACAAAACCACCGTGACTTTTAATAATGCCAATGACGGTGGATAAGCCCAACCCCGTACCACGCCCAACTTCTTTGGTGGTAAAAAATGGTTCAAAAATGCGATCGATTACTTCAGGAGATATACCCATCCTCACAAGGGTAGGTTTTTTACAATCAGGAAGAATTAACAAAAGCTAAATCGTTGAAATGACTTAAGGGTAAAGGAAACAAGCGACCAAGAGTGAGAGATTCACCGTTGAGTAGTTGCGCTACGACAGTTAACAAACCATTAACAAAACAAGAAAGAGAATAAGCAGAAGAGGTTTGAGAACGAGATCGGCGATCGCTAATTGATTCATCATTAGAAAATTCCTGTTCGCCACCGAGAGTGACCATCCAGAGCATAGCAACAGCCATGGCTAACCAATGGCGTTCGGCTCGGTCTGGTTGTCTCAAGCGAGTTTTATGCCATTGCCAACCGTCACTTTTGATGTCTCGGTAAGAACATTCAATCCAAGAGCGAAATCCATACCAACTGACATCAGCGAAGATCCATTCAAGCAATGAAGAAAAACATTCATTTACTTCGACCGAAGCTCTTTTGTTGCCTTTTTTAGATTTTGCCTCCCCTGATTTGTACCATTCTTTCAATCTTTGGCGCACCGTATTTTCTGGCTCGGCGTTGATTTTAGCAATTAAATTAGATACTTGAGTCACGCTGCTTGAGCGTGTCATTACCATTGCGAAACTCCCTGTTGCTAACCCTGATATTTGAGGTAGAGTCATACGTGGAAATCTGCAACTAACAATCTGCTTCCAATCTTTTAGATGCTGATTTAGTTTCATATATCTGAAATTATGTTCGCTGTTGACTCTACTCATATCTTATTTCTGAGTCCTTACTCACACCTTTGTAAAAAATCTACCCTTGTGAGCCGTAACGCTTTGGGTATCTACGCCCGTAGCCACCAATTTGACTAAATCTCGCTCAGTGAATATTCCCCGTAGACGATTTTTTCGCTCACCAAAACACAACTATTATTACTGCCATTACTGCCAATGTCTGAATCTGCTATCAGGGGTTCTCCTCTCTCGATAAAACTACAGCTATTGCCCCACTCCTGCATCAAGCTAATTACCTGCTTTAGAGGAGTATCCATCGGGACAGTGAGAGGCTGGCGATCAATTACCTGTTCTAGAGAAAAGAATTTATTTAGCTGCACTAGACTACGTTTTGCTTCAAAAATACTTAGCTAACTATTCTAAGTGTTTTTGCAAGGTCAGTTTAACCGATCATTTTACTTTTAATATGCCGAACATCGCTTTGCAGCCATTGATAAGACACGATATTGAGCAGAACCCCAATTAAGAATATCAACAACATCAAAACAATTTGATACCAGAAAATTGGCTTAACTAATAAGTCTGCAACTAAATGAAATAAATTGAGGACGGAAAAAACTAAAGTCAAACCAAAGTGGAATACTCGATAACCTTTAAACTGATAAAAAGCTGTAGCAGCGATCGCTAGCAGCGGTAAAATAAAAAAGAGCAACATTCCCCATAAAATAGGCTGTATTTCTGCCATAGTTGCTGCCTTTTGATGAATATGTCTCATCATTCCCACGTCGATTCCGTGAAATAGAGGCATTAATGCTAGTTGGGTATGAAACAATGTCCCCAATAAAAATATCGTCCACAAAGCAATAATTTTCTCTCGATAATTAATTGGATTGATTCTTGTCATTTTGATACCCTCGAAAATCAATTACCAACTTGGTTAGATTCAGCTAAAACTTCTATTTCAACTCTTTTGGTACCTTGAACTATCAATACAGAACATAGAGTTAGAAGTCAGGAAAATTAACTACTAACTACTAACTACTAACTACTAACTACTAACTCAGATTGCTTCTGCCGAATTGCTTCCCCTGTCAATAATTCCACCACATCCATACCATTGCTAATTACCCCTGGAACGCTAGGATAGCCAGCGGTTGCACCAACTAAGAATAAATTGGGTAATTCGGTTTTATAACCTAGACGATTTAAACCGATTTGTTTGGGAATCAATTTCGCACCATACATATTGCCTTCTGGTTGTCCTAAGAAATGTTCGCTAGTAGTAGGAGTACCAAATATTTTCAGCCGAATATGTTTATCGATGTCAGGCATTAAATCCCGCACGCTGTTCATTACCTGCTGGTAAACAGCTCGTTTCTGAGTTTTATAAATAGCAATGTCTGCATTGTGAGCTTGTTTAAATGGTTCATAAGGGCAGACAGTGGTAATTTCTAAAACATGATGCCCATCAGGTGCCATACCTGGTTCACGGGATTTTAGAGTAGGACAGGACAAGAAGATCCAAGGATGGTCTAAGTTGCCTCTAAGCTGCTGTTGATAGGCTTGATTCAAATTACCATTGGGGTAATACCAAATATTCCAGTTACCAATACCATAATCAGTGGGATCGAAGCTAGAGTCTAAACCGAGATAAATATTAAACGCACTAGCAGAGTATTCATAATCAGTCAGGCGATCGCATTCTTTTTCGCTTAGTGCCAAAGAATTGTGCATTAATTTGACAGTCAGCTTGGGATCTAGGTCACTAATATAGGCATTGTCTGCCTGATAAGTCTTTGATCCTGCATATACACCGACCACTTGGTGATTTTCTACTTCAATATGCTTGACTGGGGTAGAAAACTCAACCACGCCACCGCCTTCGGTAATCACCGAGACAATGCTATCCACCAGATGTTTAAAGTGATGTTGAGGATAATAAGCACCCTCCGAGTAATCATAAACAAGCGAAGTGTGGGTAATTAGAGCAATTTGATTAGGGGGTAAACCATAATCTCCACTTTGTCCTGCCAGAAGTGCCTGTAGCTTGGAGGATAGTCCCACGTGGTCATAAAGATCTTGTAGCGTCCAATTGCGTCTAGTAAATAAATGCCAATGCTTAGGTAAAGATAGCCAATCAGACCAATCGAGATCGTACCAATGTACTTCTTTAGTAAACTGTTTGAGTTCTTGATGTAGTTGTTTAATCTCATCAAAGTAAAGATTGATTTCCCTGGTTTCTGCGGGAAAAGTGGCAAGGGCGCGATCGCGAAATTTCTCCCAATCAAGAGGAATCCGAAAATCAACTTCTGGGGTGATTACGCGATCTATACAGTCTGGATTAAGAGAATTAAAAGGAACATCGCGATCTATATATTTAAGAAATTGATTGACCGCCTTTCCTTCTCCACACTGATAAATATAGTGAACATCAGCACAAAAATTATAATTGCCATAGCTAAAAGTATGACAACAACCTCCAGGCAGATAATGCTGTTCTAATACCGCTACCCGATATCCTTGACGAGTCAGACAGGCTGCCGCCGAAAGCCCTCCTAACCCTGCACCCAAAATCACGTAATCAAAATTTTCCATGACATTCTTTCTCCTAATTGCAGACCATTACAGCAGTTTTCATGCTTGATAGACTACATTTCCCTTTTCCCTTTTCCCTGGCGCGTAGCGCTATAATTGCCGAAGATAATTCAGAGTCTGTTCTGCCTCATCGCGATCGAGAATACTTAAGGCAAAACCAGCATGAACAATCACATAGTCATTAACCTGTGCGCCAGAAACATATGCTAGGCTGACCTGTTTAATTAATCCGCCAAAGCTAACTCTACCCATTCTCAATAAAGGTTCATTGTCACTGATGGACACGATTTTTCCAGGGACAGCCAAACACATAATCTGTTGATTAATCTGAATAATTAATTTTCTAAAAGATCGTTAATTGAGTTAGTCATTAATGAATAGCCATTGGCTTCAATTTCGCATTCAACTAATTCCCATTCCCCTGGCGAAAAAAATTGGCTAAGACTATAAATGCGCTGTTCGCGATCTAGGCTATGAATGTCAACCAAATGACCAACTTCTTTTCTAATTTCTTTAATGGAAGTATCTACTTTGAAACTCATTGCGTACCTCTCTGGTTAAGTCCTTCTTTATGTTCAAGATATGACACAAGCTTGAAGAACTTGTGAGGATTTTGAAATAGTATTTACGGCGTTGCTGAATCCAGGTATGATTTGTAATTTGTACTCGTTAAGCAAGTTAATCAAAAAGCTAAAAGCTAAAGGCTAAAAGCTAATAGCTGGGGCGAAGCCCCTTTTAATGCAGCCATGATTTGACCTACGGCAATACCGCCATCGTTACCAGGAATTTGATGATGCCAATAGGGGACAAAGTTTTCTTGTTTTAAAAGAGCGATCGCTTTTTCGGTTAAATATTTATTTTGCCAACAGCCTCCAGTAAGCACGATCTGTTTACGCCCAATCTGTTTTGCCACCGCAATTATTATTTCTATCAAAGTATTGTGAAACTTAGTCGATATTTCGGCTGTTGAGATTTGATTAATCACGTCCGTCAGAATTTCTGTGATTATTACTCCCCAGTCAATAACTACGGGTGCATTAGTAGCTGTATTTAGAGGCAGAATTAGTTCAAAGCTGTATGCTTTATCTGTGGGGAAATTGGCGATCGCATATTCTAATTCCATCGCGGGTTGTCCTTCATAGCTAACTCGTTGGCGAATTCCTAAGATTGAAGCAATACCATCAAATAAACGTCCCATACTAGAAGTTATCGGTGCGTTGAGATCTTTATTTAGCACCCTGTGTAAGATATTTAGTTCTTGACTGTTAAATGATTTGATACAGGGCAAATGAGCAAAATCTCGGATCTCTAGAAACAAACGATCGCCATATATTTCGTAGAGTAAGGCGATCGCAATTCGGTTGGGTTCTTTAATAGCGCGATCGCTCCCAGGTAAGGGAAAAGTCCGCAAATGAGCCACTCGTTCAAAACCTGTATGAGTAATGTTCAGGAACTCCCCGCCCCAAATTGTGCCGTCTAGCCCATATCCCGTGCCATCCCAGGCAACCCCTAACACTGGTTCATTTAAATCTAAGCCATTGTCTACCATGCAGGAAAGGACATGAGCATAGTGATGTTGAACTCTAACAATAGGAATCTTTAATTGTTGAGCATAGTTTGTGGATTGATAATTAGGGTGCGATCGCAGATAATTTTTGCTAGCTTTAGTTCGTATAGTTCCTGAAAATCTTCAACCGTCTGTTGAAATCGTTTGAATGTAGCAACTGTTTCGAGATCGCCAATATATTGACTAAGGAAGAGTTGATTACTTTTAAGAAAAGCGATCGCATTTTTTAACTGCCCTCCCACTGCCAGAATATGTTCTTGAGATCCTAGATTATTTTTAAGCTTAATTGGCAAAGGTGCATAACCACGAGCGCGTCTGATAATTTGTGCTTGTCCGCCGACTACCCGCAGGATTGAATCATCTATGGGACGGACAATAGAACGATTGTGAACTAAAAATAAATCGGCGATCTTATTTAATTTGTGTATGGCTTCTTGGTTATCAATACAGAGCGGTTCACCGCTCAAATTCCCACTGGTAGCCACAATTGGAAAATTCAACTCTCTAGTTAACAGATGGTGTAAAGGGGTATAAGGCAACATCACTCCCAGATAGGGGATTGTGTCTTGCTCCCCCCAAGCTTGATCCGCTGGTTTACGCTTTAATTTACGCTCTAATAAGATGATGGGTGCTTGAGGGGATAAAAGTAGCTTTGCCTCTAATGCAGATACCTGACAATCAACTTTGACCTGTTCCAGATTGGGATACATCAAGGCAAAAGGTTTATGAGGGCGATGTTTGCGATCGCGTAATGTTTGAATTGCCGTTGAGTTTCTAGCATCTACTACTAAATGAAAACCGCCTAATCCTTTGATCGCCACAATCTTTCCCTGACGGATTGCTGCTGCGGTTGCCAAAAGTGCATCATGATGGAATGCTAAAATTTTCCCTGTTTTATCCCATAGTGACAAATGTGGCCCACATTCAGAACAAGCGTTAGGTTGAGCATGAAAACGGCGATTGAGGGGATCTTGATATTCTGTTAAACAGCGATCGCACATCTCAAACTGCTTCATGCTAGTATTTGGGCGATCGTAGGGAAGATGCTCGATGATTGTAAAACGAGAACCGCAGTTTGTACAGTTGGTAAAAGGATAGTGATAACGATGGTTATGAGGATCGAGAATATCTTGCAAACATTCAGAACAGGTAGCAAGATCGGGCAAGATCAACGCTGTTTTATCTCCTCCTGTGCTGGGTTTAATTTGAAACTGATCTAACCCAATAGAATCACCCCAGGATAATTGAATCCTATGGATTTGAGCTAAAGCTGGTTTCTCCTGTAATAATCGGCTTAAAAAAAAATCTAATACAGGGCGATCGCCTTCTACTCTAATTAATACTCCTTGAGAAGAGTTATTTACCCATCCTGTCAACCCTAATGTTGTTGCCAGCTGATAAGTAAATGGACGAAAACCTACACCTTGAACTACTCCTTCGATCTCAAGATATAGGCTTTGTTTCATGATTTTCAATTTGTTCTATAACTTCAATAGCTATTTATCCGTATCAGGCAATTGTACTTTGACCGATTTCTTCGGTGCATTGTCTACTTTCGGTAAGGTAAGAGTCAAGACACCTTTTTTGAAATCAGACTTAATTTCATCAGTTTTAATTGGCATCGGTAGAGGAATAACTCTTTCAAACTTGCCATAATGAAATTCAGAATGAAAGTAGTTTTTGTCTTTGTCTTCAGTACTTTTTTCTGATTCGTGTTCCCCAGAAATAGTTACCCGATCTTCACTGACTTCCACATTTAGATCTTTGACATCAATTCCTGGAACAGAAGCTTTAAGAACCAGTTCTTGCTCTTTTTCTTCGATTTCGACGGCAGGAGTCCACATTCCTCCCATATTGTGTAATCCCATCCAATCATTGTCGTTTACAGAAAGCATATCTTCAAACAAGCGATCCATTTGTTTCCTCATGGTGCTTAATTCTTTGAATGGTTGCCATTTGCTGAGTGTCATAATCAACCTCTATTTTATAAAGTTGTGAAATGCTTTAAGGTTTATATTTATAAGATAAAAAAATAATTTGAGGATATTGTGAAGGCTAATTTTTAGGCATTACTGATTAGCTAGAAGATTCCAAGACTGTAACGACCAACAACTAACCTTTAACCAACTTCACAACTTTCTCAAACTGTTTGCTTATAACAAACTTGTAAGCTGAAACAAATAGAAGAATAGAAGATTAAAGTGGCAGTCAAAACCCTAACTATTAACGATCGCCTGATCAGTGCCAGAGAATCAGAAACTATTTTAGAAGCAGCGCAGGATGCTAGCATTCACATTCCCACTCTTTGCCATTTGTCAGGATTATCTGAGGTGGGTGCTTGTCGCTTGTGCTTGGTGGAGATTGCGGGTAGTCAAAAGCTGCAACCTGCCTGTGTAACCAAAGTCGCTGAAGGAATGGAGGTTAAAACCAACAGCGAAAAGTTACAAAAATATCGCAGGATGATCATTGAAATGCTCTTTGCCGAAGGTAATCATGTTTGCTCAGTATGCGTAGCTAATGGTAACTGTGAACTACAGGATTTGGCAGTCGAAATGGGCATGGATCATGTGGCGATGAACTATCAGTTTCCTCAACGCACTGTAGATCTCTCCCACGATCGCTTTGGTATCGATCATAATCGCTGTGTTCTTTGTACTCGATGCATTAGAGTCTGTGACGAAATTGAAGGGGTACATACTTGGGATATGGCGGGAAGGGGACATAATGCCCATGTAATTACTGACCTCAACCAGCCGTGGGGTACTTCTGATAGCTGTACCTCTTGTGGAAAGTGCATGATGGCTTGTCCGACAGGAGCAATTTTTGCTCAAGGCACGACGGTAGGGGAAATGACCAAAGAACGTTCTAAATTGGAGTTTATTAACACCGCCAGGAAGAAAGGAGAGTGGATTAGTAGTTAGTAGTTAGTAGTTAGTAGTTAGTAGTTAGTAGTTGGTAGTTAGTAGTTAGTAGTTGGTAGTTAGTAGTTAGTGATTATTAATTAAGTTTGGTTTAGGGAGGTGGATTAAATGATGCGTCATATCTTGCGCGATCTCGAATGGGGAATTGTCTTTGTGATTATTACCCTAGTTTTATTCCTAATTATTTCTTGGCTAACTATCCAGCCAGTAATAGCGACTGTTACTGAAACCGAAATTGCCCCAGGACAGATTCATTGTCGTTCTGAACAAGTATTAACCGATGATGCAGGGCATAAATGGCAGATAATGTTTTTTACTGAAGTTGATTCCCCTGACGTGACATCCTTAAACCTACGTTTATCTGGATTATATAGTTCAGCAAATATTGAGTCGCAGAAACCTTTGATAGTTAGTACTGACCATAAACGCTATGCAGCTACCGATCTTTTCTTGGAAAATCCTCCTTTGCCCAGCATCGGACAATATAACTTGAAAAATATTTTTCCGAGATTATCTCTTAGCGATCTGTCCCTGGAAATTCCTTTAGAAAATGACACGACTGCTAATTTAAACATCCCTCAATCTCTAGTAGAAGAATGGCTACAGGTATCTGACAAAAATTATCATTCATTCCCCAAATTGCCTTACACCTTTCAATTCCTGTGTTGAACTCTAACCACTGTAAAGACACAAAATTCTACATCTCTAACAATGAACAAACTAAAACTAGCAACAGTATGGCTTGGAGGATGTTCTGGCTGTCACATGTCCTTTTTGGATCTTGATGAATGGTTGATCGATCTAGCTGCTCAAGTTGAATTAGTCTACAGTCCTTTTGCAGACATCAAACAATATCCCCCAGGAGTAGATATCGTTCTGGTTGAAGGTGCAGTAGCCAATGAAGATAATTTAGAGTTAATCAAAAAAGTACGCGATCGCTCTAAAACTCTCATCTCTTTCGGTGACTGTGCCGTGACAGGCAATGTCACTGCTATGCGTAACCCTTTTGGCGATCCTGAATCTTTCCTTCAACGCGCTTATCTCGAAGCTGCCGACATTCAAAATCAAATACCTCACGAACCAGGTATAGTGCCAATTTTATTAAAACAGGTTAAGCCAGTTCACGACATAGTAGAAGTAGATGTTTATCTTCCTGGTTGCCCTCCTAATGCTAATCATATTCGGGCTGCTTTAGAAATGCTATTGGCGGGGGGCGTTCCTCATTTAATTGAGGAATTAATTAGATTTGGTTAAGGAGGGGACAAACAACAAGCTTTTCAAATTTGAAATGGGTTGCTTTACAAGTACTCTATAAATTGACTCAACTTAAATTTCCCATTACGCACTTCAATTTGTAGTTTTATCAAAGTATCTACTCTCAGGCTTTAGATAGAGGAAGATTGGTTAGCTCCTTTCAGAATAAAATCCTCAACCTGGATCAAAACAACAAACTTTTATCATTAAAAGTAGCTTATTGAGAATAGCTTGACTC